>NZ_JAAGNB010001819.1:0-16916 GCF_010550475.1 Amycolatopsis sp. SID8362 | reverse complement strand
GACCGGCTCGGCGCCGAGGTCACGCAGGAAGCCGGACGTGCTCTCCGACGCGGTGCCGAGCACGGTCGCGCCGGCGAGCTTCGCGAGCTGGACGGCGAAGATGCCGACGCCGCCCGCGGCCCCGCCGATCAGGACGGTGTCGCCGGCGCGCAGGCCGATCGCCGCCAGCGCCGCGGCCGCCGAGGAGCCTGCCACCGGGAGCGTGCTCGCGACCTCGTCGCTGATCCCGTCCGGCGTGGCGAAGAGCGCGTCCGACTCCGCGATGACAACGAAGTCGGCGACGGCCCGTCCGAGCGCGCCGCCGTGGACGCGGTCGCCCGCGGCGAACTTCGTGACGCCGGGCCCGACCTCGTCGACGACGCCGGCGAAGTCGTACCCGAAGCCGGACGGCAGCGTGATCCCGAACTGCGCGGCCGCCTCGGGCCGGGCGGCGAGGCCCCAGTCCATCGGGTTCAGCCCGGCCGCGGTGACGCGCACGCGTACCTCGCCCGGCCCGGCGTGCGGTTCGGGCACTTCACGCAGCTCCAGGACTTCGGGACCACCGAACTTCTCGTAGACGACGGCTCGGCTCATGACGACCTCCAACGCAGTGATGAGACTTGGTCCCATCACCGTACACCGACGACGGGACCAAGTGCCGTAAAGTGGTCCCATGGCCCGCTGGCAACCGAACGCCCCGGAGCGGCTGAGCAAAGCCGCCCTCGAGCTGTTCGCCGAGCGCGGCTACGAGAACACGACGGTGATCGACATCGCCGAGCGTGCCGGGCTGACGAAGAGCACCTTCTTCCGGCACTTCCAGGACAAGCGGGAAGTGCTCTTCGGCAGCGGCACGCTGGCCGGCCTGCTCACGGAGGCGGTCGCCGCGGCGCCGGAAACCGCGAGCCCGCTCGAAGCCGTGACGGCCGCGATGGACGCGATCGGCCAAGCCGCCTTCACGCCCGAACGCCGTGAGTTCGGCGCCCTCCGGCGCGCGGTGATCGACGCCAACCCGGAACTGCGCGAGCGCGAAGCACTGAAGGGCCTGGCGCTCACGGCGGCGCTGGCCGACGCGCTCAAGCGGCGTGGCGTCCCCGACCTGACCGCGCGCGTCGCCGCCGAACTCGGCGCGCTCGCGATGACGCTCGCCCACGAGCGCTGGAGCGACGGCGGCGACTTCGGCGAATGCGCGCGGCAGGCCCTCGCCGAAGTAGTGGCGGCCGTTCCGGCATTCGTGACAATTCCGCGCTGACCCCACGCGATTCAGGTTCGTGAATGCGCATTCACGGACCTGAACGACAACGTTGTCGAACCCGTCGATCGCGCCTGGTCAGGCTCCCGCAACCGCCATAGGTAGGAAACTTAACCATCGGAGGTTGTACCTATTAGCATCCACAACTACCCGCATTTTTCCTGAGACGTTTCAAGATCTTCCGTACATACATCGGAGGTGTTACCGTCCAAACCCACCCAGCGGAAAGCCTTGCCGCTGAGCGGAAACCGGGAACGTCCAACGGAGGGCAACGTGGGACCGGAGCGCGGGCTGGAGAACAGCGGAACTCTCGAACGCGGACTCGCGGTGCTGGAGCACGTGGGCCGGCACCAGGAGATTTCCACCAATGCGATCGCGCGGCAACTGGGGCTTTCCCGCAGTGCCGCGTACCGGATCGTCGGCACCTTGAAGAACCTCGAGTACCTCGAAGCCGACCAGATCACCGGCCGGGTGCGGCTCGGCACGCGGCTGGTCGAGCTCGGCGCCCGCGCGATGGCGGCGACCGACCTGCACCGCTGCGCGCCGCGCTACCTCGCGTCGCTGGCGGAGCGCTCGGGCGAGACGACCTACCTGGCCGTGCCGGACAACGACACCATGGTCTACGTCGCCACCGAACGCAGCGCCAGCGCCGTGACGCTCGCCTGCCGCCTCGGCACGCGCCGCCCGCAGCACGCGACGTCGCTCGGGAAGGCGTGGCTCGCCGCGCTGCCGGAGGTCGACCGCGCCGAGCGCGTGCGCCGGATGAAGCTGGATTCGCTGACCCTCAAGACGATCATCGACCCGCACCGCCTCCTCGACGAGCTCGCGCGGACGAGCCGGCGCGGCTGGGCCATCGACGAGGTGGAGAACGAGCCGGACGTCGGCTGCGTCGCGGCCGCGGTCCGCGACCACTCGGGACGGCCGATCGCGGCGATCAGCATCGCCGGGCCGGCCCCGCGGGTGCTGCGCCGCCTCGACGAACTGGGCGCGTCAGTGGCGGGCACGGCGGCGGCCCTGTCGCTGAGGCTTGGTTTTGTGCGGAGCCGGCCCGCCTGACCCGGCTCGCGACGCCATGAACGAGTCGTTCATCTCGCCGGACGCGGTGAAAGGGTCGTTCATGGCCTCCGGGACCGGCATTTCGCACGGCCCGCGCCTCCGGCGGGCTCGGCCGGACCCGCCACCGGCCCGCGTTTCGTGCCCCGCCCAGTGTCTTGAATGAGTCATTCAGGTCACCGGAGGTCCTGAATGACTCATTCAAGACCATCCGGCCACCCCTTGAGCGCGTCCCCACCACCCGGCGAAGGAGCCGACCGTGACCTGGATCCAGGACTACCAGCCGGCGGGCGGGCTGTGGGTGTCCGCGCTGCTCGCCGCGCTGCCGATCGTCGTGTTGCTCGTCGCGCTCGGGGTTGTCCGCTTCTCCGCGCACCTGTCCGCCGCGCTCGCGCTGGTCACCGCGCTCGGGGTCGCGCTGCTGCTGTACCGGATGCCGGCCGCGCTGGCGTTCGACTCCGCGGCCATGGGGGTGCTGTTCGGCGTGTGGTCGGTGGCCTGGATCGCGTTCCACGCCGTGTACTTCCACAACGTCACCGTCGCCACCGGGCGGTTCGACAGCATCAAGCACGTGCTCGCCGGGTTCAGCGAAGACCGGCGGCTCCAGGCGCTGCTGATCGCGTTCGCCTTCGGTGCGCTGCTCGAAGGCGTCGCGGGTGGCGGGTCGCCGATCGCGATCACCGCCGCGATGATGGCGGCGCTGGGGTTCCCGCCGGTGAAGGCCGTCGTGCTGGCGTTGCTGGCGAACACCGCGCCGGTCGCGTTCGGCGGGCTCGGCAACCCGCTGATCGTGCTCGGGCGGCTCACCGCGCCGATCATGCACCTCAAGCAGGACCAGGCGACCGAGCTGTTCTCGGCGATGGTCGGGCGGCAGGTTCCGGTGCTGGCGCTGATCATCCCGGCGTTCCTGGTCGTGGTGCTGGCGGGCTGGAAGCGCATGCTCGAGGTGTGGCCCGCCGTGCTGACCGCCGGGCTCGCGTTCGCGGCCATGCAGTTCGTCGCGTCCAACTACATCAGCGCCAGCCTCGTCGACGTCCTCGCCGCGCTCACCGCGATGGCGGCGCTGTGGGTCCTGACGCGGTTCTGGCAGCCCGCGACCGTGTGGCGGTTCGACGGTGAAGAAAGCGCTGTCTCGACCCCCGCGGAATCCGATCGCCGCGCGCTCTACGCGTGGATGCCTTACCTCATCCTGATCCTGGCGATCTTCCTGTCGCGGATCGGCACGATCTTCAAGAACCTCCCCGCGTGGCTGGACCTGACGAAGCTGCTGCACAAGGCGGACTGGATCTTCGCCTGGCCGGGGCTGCACAACCACGTCGTCCAGCACCCGCCGATCACCGCGAAGAACACGCCCTACGCGGCGACGTTCACCGTGGACTTCCTGTTCTCCCCAGGCACAGTCGCCCTGATCGCCGCGGTCATCGCCGGCTTCGCGATGGGCGCGCGGCCGAGGCTGCTGCTCGAAACGTACCGGCGGACGCTGGTCCAGATGCGCTGGGCGCTCGCGACGATCTTCATGATCCTGGCCATCGCGTTCGTGATGAACTACTCGGGCGCGACGCAGACGCTGGGCCTGGCACTGGCGACGACCGGCGCGGTGTTCCCGCTGTTCTCGGCGTACATCGGCTGGCTGGGCGTGTTCCTCACCGGCTCGGACGCGTCGACGAACAGCCTGTTCGGCCCGATGCAGGTGATCTCGGCCCAGCAGCTGAACCTGAACCCGGTCCTCGCCGGCGCGACCAACACGTCCGGCGGCGTGATGGGCAAGATGATCTCGCCGCAGAACCTCTCGATCGGCGCGACGGCGATCGGCCAGAGCGGCAAGGAGGGTTCGCTGCTGCGGCAGACGTTCCTGTGGTCCCTGCTGCTGACCGCCGTCGTCGGCGTGATCTCCCTGCTGCAGGCGACGATCCTGACGGCGATGATCCCGTCGCCCTGACCGAAAATATCCCGCGATTCCGGTAACGCTCCGGAAGCAACGTCGCCGGTTATGCACCTTTTTGACCTTGTTGCACCATCCGAGTGAACCCGGCGACGAAGATCTTGAGCCCGGTCCGGGCCGTTGCTAGGTTCTCGGGGTCGACTCGGGGAGAGTCGGCACAAACCGGGGGGTTGATTCTTTTTTTTCGGCCGCGTGGCGTGCCGGCTTTTTCTATTGATCCCCCGGCGTTTCGCCGCCGTCGGCGGCGGAAACATCCGAATGGGGAGTTGAATCGGTCATGTCAACGTTCAAGATCCGTGCCGCGAAAACGGCTTCGGTTGCTTCGCTGGCGCTCTTCATGGGCGCGGGGCTCACCTCGGTCGCGGAGGCGGCGCCGGCCGGCAGCAGCACGACGGCGAGCCCCGCGCAGGTGCTGGCCTGTTCGAACGTCGGTGGCGGCACCTGGTGCCACGGCACCGAAGCCAGCGGCGTGCTCAAGCGGTGCTACTCGAACTACGTCCACAACCAGAACTACCACAGCGCGACCGCGGTGATGGCCGGCGCCACCAGCAAGCGGTGGGCCAACGCGGGCTACTGGGCCCAGGCGGGCGTGGTCGCGGGCTGGGCGTACACCTGCTACGCGTACTACAACCCGAACGCCTGATCCGATCGTGAAACAACCCGGTGCCGGGCCGAACCAGGCCCGGCACCGGTCCGCCGGAAATTGCGTGAGGGGGTGAACGAAGAATGCGGCTGACACTCGCACTGCTTTTCGCGGGCATTCTCCTCGCCATTCCGGCGGTCGTGCTCGCGGACGCGGTTTTCGAGCGGGAATCGCAGGGGGAAACCGCCGCCTACCACGTCGGCACCCCGTTCACCTGGCCGGAGCACCCGAAGGCGGCGACGCCCGAAGTCGCGCTGCGCGTGCTCGCCGAGGCCGCAACGGCCACCGGCTCGAACGTGCTGCGCACCACCGTGAACACCCCGCGGTCCGGGCAGAAACGCATCCGGCACTACGTCTTCGTCGGCCGCGACCACACCGCCCTGTTCGACGGGTTCACCCTGGCCGCGGGGCGCTGGCCGAGCCCGGCCGAGTCGCGGGACGGAACGGTGACCGTCTCCTCGGCGCGCGCCGGCGAGCGGGACAACGTGGGGGTGCCGTCGGTCTTCGGCGACCGGTACGAGCTGACGTTCGCCCCCTTGCGGCAGGCCTTCGACGCCCTGCCCGCGGCCGGCCGGTACGTGGTCGAAGCCCCGGACGCCGCCGCCACCGGCCGGTTCCTCGAGCTCGTGCGCCAGCGGCTGGTCGAGGCCGGGGTCGAGGGGCTGACCGTCGCGGACCTCACGCCCGCCGGCGCCCGGGTGCCCGCGGAGAGCGGCGGGTACCTGGAGGTGCTGGCGTACCTCCTGGCCGGCGTGGCCACCGTGGTCATCGCGTTCGTCCTGCTGCGCGAGGGAAAGCGGATCGGAGTGCTGCGGCTGACCGGGTTCTCCGCGGTGCGCGTCTGGTTCGAGGTCGTGGGACGGCTGCAGCTCGCGTCCTTCGCCGTCGGGCTGGCCGCCTGCGGGGCCGTCTCGCTGGCCGTCCCCGGGGTCGACGCGCTGCTCCTGCGCACCCTCGCCGGCACGCTCGCCCGGGTCGCGGTGCTCGGGTTCGCGGCCACCGTCGGCGTCGGGCTGCTCGTCATCCACCGCGTACGGATCTCGGACCTCATCAAAGGAAGCTTGCAGTGAACGATCGGATGCGACGCGCGGACCGCGGGCGGAGCCGTTCTTCCTTCGGCTCGGCGATCGCGGTGCCCGCGGTGGTGAAGGCCGTCTGCGGGGTGGTGCTGGCCGTGCTGGGCGTGGCCGTCTGGCAGCAGGTCACCGACCTCGGCAAGCAGCTGGACGCCTTGGCGCCGTGGGAGAAGGTCCAGAACTACGCGATCTTCTACCCGCGTCTCGTGGGGAACGACCAGCAGGAGCTGGAATCCGGCGGCAACGCCTCGTCGGTCGCGGAGGCACGCGGGCTGTACCCCGTCCTCGAAGAGGCGGGCGCGCTCTACGTCGACTCCGTCAACTACCAGCAAGGCGCGCCCGCCGACCCGGCGTCGCCCTGGCCGGTACCGCCGATCCGCGTCAACGGCAACTACCTCGAGCAGTACCCCGTGCTGGACGAGTCGGGGCGGCGGATCGAGGTCGCGGACAGCGAACAGGCGTGGGTGGTCGCCGTGCCCGAGCGGTTCAAGGCACGCGAAGCCGAGCTCAAGGAGCTCTTCAAGAGCGTGCGGACCGGCGGGCGGGGCATCACCGGCGTCGCGCAGGCGGAAGCCCGCATCGCCGGGGACAAGGCGCCGGAGCGGTTCGCCGACCAGGAGGTCCGCATCATCTGGATGGCCACCGGGCAGCAGGTGTTCAGCTTCGACCCCAAGGTCAACCCCGAGCACGGCAACATGATCACCGACCCCGTCATCGAAATCATGACGCCGGCGAACAGCCTGACCGTGGACCGGCTGAACTCGGTCACCGGCGGGCTGGACACCGGCTTGAAGGTCCGGGTCGACGGCGATGCCGCGGCCGTGTCCGCCCGGCTCGCGCCGCTGCTGCGGGAGCTCAGGCTCGACGACAACCTGCAGTACCTGGTGAGCGTGCACGACGCCATGAGCACCCAGGTCAACGAGCTGCGCGGCGGCCTGGTGCAGGCCGGCGCGTTCGGGGTGGGCGCGTTGCTCGTGGTGGTCGTGCTGACCGCGGCGACGGTGGTCATCGGTTCCGACCGGCTGCGGCGGCGGCTCACCGTGCGCCGGCTCCACGGCACCGGGTTCACCCGCTCGTACCGCGAACTGCTCTTCGTGGTGGGCGGGACGTGGCTGGCGCAGAGCCTCGCCGCCGCGGTGGTCGTCGTCTGGCTGGGCACGCAGACGGAATCGGTGCCCGGCGTCGAGGTGAACGCCTTCGCGCAGGTGCCGAAGCTGCTGGCCGTGGCGCTCGCGGCGTTGCTGATCGAGGTCCTGTTCGTGGTCGTGACCGCACGTGTCGTCGAACGGCGGAACGCGGTCAAGCGGTTGAAGGAGCTGTGATGGCGGAAGTCCGCTGCGAACTTTCGGGCGTGCGCAAGCAGTACGGCGGACGCCGGGTACTGGACGGCTTCGGCCTGCGCGTCGAGGCGGGCGAGTTCGTCGCGCTCACCGGGGCGAGCGGAATGGGGAAGTCCACGGTCCTCAACCTGATCGGGCTGCTGGACGCCCCCGACTCCGGCGCGGTCCGGCTGCTCGGCCGCGCCGCACCGGGGCCGCACAGCCGTGCCGCGAACCGCCTCCGCCGCTCGAGCCTGGGCTACCTGTTCCAGAACTTCGCCCTCATCGACAGCGACACGGTCGCGCAGAACCTCGGCATCGCCCTCACCTACGCGGGCCGCGGGACCCCGAAGCGGGAACGCATCGCCGAGGCGCTCGCGCAGGTCGGGCTGCCGGGCGCGGAAGACCGCCGGATCTTCTCGCTGTCCGGCGGCGAACAGCAGCGCGTCGCCGTGGCCCGGCTGCTGCTCAAGCCGTGCGACATCGTGCTGGCGGACGAACCGACCGGCTCCCTCGACAGCGAAAACCGCGACGTCGTCCTCGGCCTGCTCCGCCGGCTCAACGAGGCCGGGAAGACGATCGTCGTCGCGACGCACGACGAAGCCGTGGCCGGCGCGTGCTCGCGCGTGGTGGAGGTTTCCGGCTGACCTTTAGGCTGCGCGCATGACCTCTGAAGCGCTGGCCTCGTTCGGCTACGAGCTCGGCCTCCTGAAGCGGATCCGGCGGTCGGGCTGGTGGCACGCGGGCGTCCGCGACCCGGAGTCGGTCGGCGAGCACAGCCTCCGCGCGGCCCAGCTGGCGGCGCTGATCGCGGCGGAGGAAGGCGCGTCCCCGGAACGGGCGGCGTTCCTCGCGCTGTGGCACGACACGCAGGAGACCCGCACGGGCGACCTCCCGCTGACGGCGGTGGAGTACCTGCGCAAGCCGGAGCCACGGGAGATCACGGCGGACCAGACGGCCGGGTTGCCGTCGCGGTCCCGGGAGCTGGTGCGCGAGGCCGTGGACGAGTACGAGACGCGTTCGTCGGCGGAGGCGTTGTGTGCCAAGGACGCGGACAAGCTGGAGATGTTGTTGCAGGCGCTGGAGTACCGCGACGTCGGGGTGCGGCCGGTGGACGAGTGGATCGCGTCTGCGACGAAGGGGCTGAAGACGGGGACGGCGAAGAAGATCGCGGAGGCGGCTTTGACGCTGTCACCGCTTTCGTGGCGGGGCCGTTAGGCGGAAGCGTCATCGCCGGGTCGTTTCCGCTGTTGTCCCGGCGCCGGCCGACGTCGGTGGCCGAACAGGTCCGCCACCGCGCGGACCAGCTCCGCCCGCTGGCTGGGCCGGGTTCCGCGCAGGACGATGAGCAAGGCGAGCAGCCGTGCTGTCGCGTAAACCACGGTGCAGGCGATACCGCCGATGACTGCGAAAGGGGCTGGTCGAGCAAGCCCGTTCACCGGCCGGTCGGCGTGGCCGCTAGGCGCCGACGGCCTTCGCGCGGTTCAAGAGCAGCTCCCGCTCACGAGCGTTCTCCGTCATCTCCGCCGCGCGCCGGAACTCGCGCTCCGCCTCCTCCAGCCGGCCGAGCTTCTCCAGCAGGTCGCCGCGGACGCTCGGCAACAAGTGGTAGTCCTTCAGCGCCGCGTCCGACGCCACCGCGTCCACCACCGCCAGGCCCGCTTCCGGGCCGTGGGCCATCGCCACCGCGACGCCGCGGTTCAGCTCGATCACCGGGGACGGCTGGAGCTTGCCGAGGCCTTCGTACAACGCCGCGATCCGCACCCAGTCCGTCTCCTCCGGGGTGCGGGCGCGGGCGTGGCAGGCCGCGATCGCCGCCTGTGCCGAGTACGGGCCATACGCCCCTTCGGCGATCTGCTCCGACAGCGCCAGCGCAGCCAGGCCGTGCTGGATCAGGAAGCGGTCCCAGCGGGAGCGGTCCTGGTCCAGCAGCAGCACCGGCTCACCGTCGGGCTTGGTGCGGGCCTTCGCGCGCGACGCCTGCAGCTCCATCAGCGCGACCAGGCCGTGCACCTCGGACTCGCCCGGCATCAGCGCGGCGAGCACGCGGCCGAGGCGCATCGCCTCTTCGCACAGCGCCGGGCGCATCCAGTCGTCGCCGCGGGTGGCCGAGTAGCCCTCGTTGAACACCAGGTAGAGGACCTCGAGCACGGACGACAGCCGGGCGACGCGCTCGTCGCCCTCCGGGACCTCGAACGGGACCTTCGCCGCCGCCAGCGCCTTCTTCGCGCGGACGATGCGCTGGGCGATCGTCGATTCGCGGACCAGGAACGCGCGCGCGATCTCGTCGGTCGTCAGGCCGCCGAGCATGCGCAGCGTCAGCGCGACCCTGGCCTGGGTGTTCAGCACCGGGTGGCACGCGACGAACAGCAGGCGCAGGACGTCGTCCTCGATGTGGTCGTCGAGGGCCGCGTCGAAGTCCGGCAGGACGCCTTCGCCGAGCTGCTGGTCGCGGCCGACCTCTTCGAGTTTCTCCGCGTACCGCTCGTTGCGGCGGAACTGGTCGACCGCGCGGCGCTTGGCGATGGTCATCAGCCACGCGCCGGGGTTGCGCGGAACGCCGGACTCCGGCCACTGCTCCAGCGCCGCGACCAGCGCGTCCTGCGCCAGCTCTTCGGCGAGACCGACATCGCCACGGGCCATCCGGGCCAGGCCCGCGATGAGCCGCGGCGACTCGATGCGCCAGACCGCTTCGACCGTGCTCCGGGTGTCCGCAACCGTCACCCGGCCATCAGACAGGGTGATCGGCCGCGGTGCAACCCGCTACTCGGCGATGGTGCGGATCTCGATGGTGCCGATCTTCGCGTCGGGGTTCGGCGCCTGCTTCATCAGCTCGACGACGTCTTCGAGCGACTCGCCGTTGAGCACCCAGAACCCGGCGATCAGCTCCTTCGTCTCCGCGAACGGCCCGTCGATCAGCTTCGGCTCCGCCTCCCCTTCGAAGACGACCCGCACGCCGTCCGCGCTCGAGGTCAGGCCCTCGGCCATCACGATCCGGCCCTCGTCGGCCAGCCGCGCGTTGAACTTCGTCATCTCGGCCAGCTCCTCGGCGCCGGGCTGGAACCCGGGCGCCTCGGACTCGGGAGTGGCCTTCACCATCACGAGGAACCGCATCACGCGTCCTGGGCGCTCTGCGCGCGGAGCCGCCCTTCCAGCTCCGCGACCTCGGGCGTCATGTTCTCGAAGTCGGACACCTCGGCGACCCGCCGGATCTCGACCTCGCCGTGCTCGCCCTCGGGGTTCGGCATCCGCTTGATCCACTCGATGCACTCTTCGCGGTCGCGGCACTGGAGGATCCAGAAGCCGCCGACGAGCTCCTTCGACTCGGTGAACGGGCCGTCGACGACCTTGGGCGCCGCGGAACCGTCGAAGACGACGCGCGCACCTTCCGAGCTCGGCGTGAGGCCCTCGCCCGCCAGCAGGACGCCGGCCTTGACCATCTCCTCGTTGAACTTGCCCATCTCGGCCAGCAGCTCGGCGCTGGGGGCCTTGCTGTCGGTCTGCTCGTTCGTCTTGACGATCACCATGAACCGCACGGCGGTCTCCTCTCGGTCGGTCTCTTGCCCACGCGTCGAACGGCGGCGCCCCGGATCGACAGGTCCGGCGAAAAAGTTTTCGCGCGGGAAAACTAGCAGCTCAGGCTCGCTCCGGGGGATGATTCGGACGCGGGGCGGCTCCCGGCCGGGAGCGGTCAGCCGGCCCAGCGGGGGTTCCCGGTCTGGGACAAGTCGCTGAGCCGGGTCCGGCGGTGGTACCCGCGCGCGGTGAAGATCTGGCGGGCCACCGAAGACCGGCCTGGGCTCCCGCGGCCGCTGCGGCGAGCCGGGCAGCGCGCCTGGCGCTGGGCCCGGAACCGCGACGCCGAACCCTGGTGAGCGCCCGGCTAACCTGCCGTCGTGGCGGTACTCCCCGACGACCTCTCCTCCGCGCTCGACGAAGAGCTGGCCAGGCACCCCGTGGCCCGGCTGGCCCAGTCCGTCGACCGGCTCAGCGCGCGCTACCGCCAAGGTGACGCCGCGACCTCGCCGATCCTGACGTCCGAAGCCGACGTCGCCGCGTACGCGGGTTACCGGATGCCGGCCACCTACGCCGCCGTGCACGCGGTGCTCGCCGAAGCCGCTTCGCGGGCTCCGGGCTTCGAACCGCGTACGCAGGTCGACGTCGGCGGGGGAACGGGGGCGGCGGTGTGGGCGGCCGCTGCGGTGTGGCCGTCGCTCGCGAAGTGCACCGTGGTGGAGCAGGTCGCCGGGGCGATCGGGCTCGGGAAGCGGCTGGCCGCGAACGCGCAGCAGCCGCCGGTCCGGGACGCGGAATGGCGACGCGGGTTCGTCGACCCCGCAGCCCCCGCGCCCGAAGCCGACCTCGTCACGCTCTCCTATGTGCTGGGTGAACTGCCGGAAGCCACCCGGCCCGACGTCGTGCGCTGGCTGGCGGCGAAGGCCGGGGCGGTCGCGCTGATCGAGCCGGGCACCCCCGCGGGCTACGAGCGGATCCGCGCCGCCCGCGTCCAGCTGATCGAGCTGGGCCTGCACGTCGTCGCGCCCTGTCCGCACGACGCGGCGTGCCCGATCGTGCCCGGCGAGGACTGGTGCCACTTCGCCGCGCGCCTTCCCCGCTCGGGCCTGCACCGGCGGCTCAAGGCGGGCACGCTCGGCTTCGAGGACGAGAAGTTCGCGTACGTCGTCGCGGGGCGGTTCGAGCCGGAGCGGCCGGACGCGCGGATCATCCGGCACCCGAAGAAGCACAAGGGCTGGGTCGCGCTCGACCTGTGCACCGGCGACGGCCTGAAGCCGGGCGTCGCGGTCTCGAAGAAACAGGGCCCGCGGTACCGCGCGGCCCGCGACGCGGAATGGGGCGACGCCTGGTGACGGTCATCGCGGAGATCAGCGTGTCGGCCGACGGGATCGTGGCCGGGCCGGACACCGGGCCCGAGCACCGGCTCGGCAAGGGCGGCGACCTGCTGCACCAATGGCTGTTCGAGGGCACCGAAGCCGAAGGCGAAATCGCGGCGAAGCTGTTCGAGGGCACCGGTGCGTTCGTCGTCGGCCGGACGATGTTCGACGTCGGCATCGACGTCTGGGGTGACGACGGCACCTTCAAGAAGCCGGTTTTCGTCGTCACGAACCGGCCGCACGACCCGGTCGTCAAGGGCCCGACGACGTTCACGTTCGTCACCGAAGGCATCGAAAGCGCCCTGCGGCAGGCGAAAGCCGCGGCCGGCGCGGACAACGTCGTCGTCATGGGTGGCGGCACCACCCTGCGGCAGTTCCTGAGCGCCGGGCTGGTGGACGAACTCCGCCTGCACGTGGTCCCGCTGCTCTTCGGCCACGGCGTCCGGCTCTTCGACGGCCCCGCGGGCGAGCACGTCCGGCTGGAGCGCACCGCGGTCAGCGAGACGCCGAACGCGACCCATCTGACCTTCCGCGTGCTGCGCTAAGGCATCCGCACAGTCCGCAGGAACTCCGGGAGCAGCCACGGCCGCCGCCCGGAGATGCGGACCCCGCTGGTCAGGACCGCGCGGGCCTTCGAAATCCGGCCGAACATCATCGGGACCAGCACCGCCGGGTCGAAGCGCAGGCGCACGTCCGCCGTGCCGTCCGGTTCCTCGAAGCGCAGCCTTCCGTGTTGCAGCGCCAGCACGCCCGGCTTCGTGTACGCCGACCGGAACTCGACCGCGATCCGCCGGGGTGACGGCGTCGCGTCGTCGAGGAGGCTCCCCATGTCGTTGCGCACCATGCCGAACAGGAACAGCTCCAGGAACATCGCCTCGTACCGCGCCGGGACCGGCCACGGCCGGCCGAGCGCGCGGGCGATGTCGAGACCGTGCAGCAGCATCTCGTTGACCAGGTGCGCGAGGACGCCGGCCACCGGGACGCGCGAGCCGCCCAGCCACCACACCGGCTTCTCCGGGTCGAGGTCCGCGCTGACCAGCAGGACCTCGGCGATGTCCGCGCGCAGCCGCTCGGCCAGGCGGACCGGGTCGCGCTCGGGGTACAGCTCGAGGGCGAGCGCGTTCATCCGCGAGATCGTGTCGACGCTGGCCGAGTCGATCGGCTCTTCGAGGCCCGGCAACGGCAGCGGGCCGCCGTCGCCGCGGATCATCGCGGTGTACATCAGCGCGATCATCCCGACGTGCGACGCCGTTTCGGCGATGGACCACTCACCCAGCGACTTCGCGTGTGCGTCCGGCACGCTCGCCACCAGGTCCGCGAACCGGCCGCCGACGTCCGGCAGGGCCGCGCGCACCGACTCCCACTGTTCGACCGTCACAGCCTTCGACGGTAAGGCGCCGGGACGCCGGCCGGGTCTCCGAAGGTGCGGTTATCTTCTGCGGATGGCCCGGTTGCTGCCCCGGTCGACCCGGTGGCGGGTCGCCCTCTTCGCCTCGCTCGCGTCGGCGCTCGTCCTCGGCCTCGGGGCGTACTGGTTCGTGAACGCGCTGCGCGACGGCGTCGAAGCCGCCGCCAACCGGCTCGCCAACGAGAAGGCGGAGGCGATCGCCGCGCTGCTCGACGCCAAGGTCACGCCCACCGCCGTGGCCGCGCAGCTCGGCTACGGCGGCTACTGGATCACCCGCGACAAGGGGACCGACACCGGCTGCCCGGCCGACCGGAGCACCGGCGCGAAAGTCGGGCAGGCGTACGTCTACGCGCCCGATTGCGTGCTCGGCTGGCCCTTCGGCGGCGAGAACACCGTCGTGTCGCAGTCCGGGACCACCGACGGGAAGCACTTCGTCCAGGCGTCGGCGCCGCTCGACCCGCTCGGCCTCGAAACCGTCGCCACCGCCCAGCGGATCCTCTGGGGCGGGGTGCCGGCGGCCGCGCTGCTCGTCGGCGGCGTCGCCTGGTTCGCGGTCCGGCGGTCGCTGCGCGCGGTGGGCTCGATCCGCGCCGAGGTGGACGGGATCCGCGCGCGGGACCTCGGCCGCCGCGTGCCGGTGCCCGACTCCGGCGACGAGATCACCGCGCTCGCCGTGACGATGAACGAGATGCTGGCCCGGCTCGACCGGTCGGTCCGGCGGCAGAGCCGGTTCACCGCGGACGCGTCGCACGAGCTGCGCACCCCGCTGGCGTCGATGCGCACCCAGCTCGAAGTGCAGCTCGCCCACCCCGACCGGCTCGACTGGCGCCACAGCTTCGAAAACGCCGTGCTCGACGTGGCGCGGATGGAGGCGCTGGCCGGCGACCTGCTGCTGCTCAGCAAGCTGGACGCGGACCAGCCCGCCGCCCGCGAACCGGTCGCGCTGGCGGACGTCGTCACCGGGCACGTCGCCGCGCGGCTGCCCCGGGACGGCGTCGAGGTGCGCACGGAAATCGACGCCACGCCTACGGTCCGCGGCCACGCGGGACGGCTCGAGCGGGTGCTGCGCAACCTCGCCGACAACGCCGAGCGGCACGCCGCGAGCCGCGTGACGATCACGCTCTCCGCGGCCGGCGGCGAGGCCGTGCTGACGGTTCAGGACGACGGCCCCGGTATCCCGGCCGAGCACCGCGAAGCCGTCTTCGACCGCTTCGTGCGCCTCGACGCCGACCGCGCCCGCGACGACGACGGCGGCTCCGGGCTGGGCCTGGCGATCGCGGCGGAGATCGCGCGGACGCACGGCGGCACGCTGCGCGTCGCCGAAAGCCCGTCCGGCGCGCTCCTGGAGCTCCGCTTGCCGCTTGCCTGAAGACTTCTTCAGGCTGCTTAAGCTCCGGTTCAGCGTGGCGCCAAGAGCATCCCGCCATGCTGATCGACTTCGCGCCTTCCCCAGCGCGCCCGCGCGAAGCCCGCGCGCTCCCCTACGCCGTCGCGGCGGTCGCGTTCGCCGGGTACGCGGCCTGGTCGCTCCAGCGGCTCCGGACGTTCGACGCGAGCGGGTTCGACCTGGGGATCTTCGAACAGGCGGTGCGGTCCTACGCGCACGGGCACTGGCCGGTGTCGGACCTGCTCGGCCCGGGCGCGCCGACGCTCGGCGACCACTTCCACCCGATCCTCGCGCTGCTGGCGCCGTTCTACCTGCTCTGGCCGTCGCCGGGGTGCCTGCTGGTGGCGCAGGCGCTGCTGTTCGCGCTGTCGGCCGTGCCGGTGACGCGCTGCGCGATCGAGGTGCTCGGCCGCCGCCGGGGCGTCGTCGTGGGCGCGGGGTACGTGCTGTCGTGGGGGCTGCTGTCCGCGGTGAACTTCGACTTCCACGAGGTCTGCTTCGCCGTGCCGATGCTGGCGTTCACCGCCGAGCACCTGCTGCGCGAGCGGTGGCGGGCCGCGGTCTGGTGCGCGCTGCCGCTGGTGCTGGTCAAGGAGGACCTGCCGCTGACGCTCGCCGCCGTCGGCGTGGTGCTGGTGCTCAACCGGCAGCGGCGGCTCGGCTGGGCGGTCGTCGCGTTCGGCGTCGTCACGTCGGCGGCGCTGTTCCTGGTCGTGCTGCCGGCGCTGAACCCGGCGGGCGCGTACGCCCACGGCGGCGGTTTCGACCCGTTCGGCGGCGCGCTCGTGAAGGTGTCGATGCTGCTGGCCCTGCTGGCCCCGACGGCGTTCGCGGCGCTGCGGTCGCCGGTGCTGCTGCTGGCGGTGCCGACGCTGGCGTGGCGGCTGGTGGCGGCGAACGACCGGTACTGGGGCCTGGGCTACCACTACAGCGCGGTGCTGATGCCGATCGTGTTCCTCGCGGGCCTGCACGGCGCCCGGCGCGTCGCCCGGCTGCTGCCCGCGTGCGCATTGGCCGCCGGGCTGGCGTCGCTGGGGCTGCAGGCGGCGCACCTGACCAGCGGCGTCTGGACCCCGGCGCAGCGCGCGGGCATCGACGCGGTCCTCGCCCGGATCCCGGACGGCGCCACCGTCCTGGCGTCCAACCGGCTGGCCCCGCGGCTGACGTCCCGCTGCACGGTGCTGTTCTTCGACGGCGTGACCGCGTCTCGGCCGGAGTGGGTGGCGGTGGCGAACCCGGAGCAGTCGTGGCCGACCACCCTGGCGACGAAGGCCGAGGCGCTGGAAGAGCTGGAAAGCACGGGGTACCTGCGCGTCGGCGGGACGGACGCCGTCGTGCTGCTCCACCGTGAGTAGGGAACTCGCAGCGGTAACCGGCCAGTCGGGGGGCGTGCCGGCCGGTTACCGCCGCAGTGAGGAAGAGGGGACCCCACGCCAGGAATGACGCGCGGCCCCCGGCTTCACCCGATCGAGTGACGAGAAGGCCGTCAGGACGGGTCGGCGAGGATGCCGTTCACGTACGAGCCCGGGTGGGTCGCCGCGTCCTGGCGGAGGACCGGCAGGTCGGGCGGCCAGGCCGCGGACAGCGCCCGGGTCGAGCCCGGCGGGATCGTGTTCAGCTTCGCCGGCGTCCAGGCCGGCTCGCCGGCCGCCGGCTTCACCACCGTGATCGTCGCCGAGGCCGTCGTGCCCGCGGTGACCTCGTTGTACTTCACGCCGTTGTCGACGCGCGGCAGGTGGTACACCGGGCCGAACGTCGGCTCGTCCGGGCCGACCAGGTCGACGCCCGGGACGCCGTACAGGCCGCACGTGTGGTCCGTCGTGTTCCGGTACGTCAGCGGGATGTCGTACTGGCCCGGCGCGTCGTTCTTCTCGGCCGGCTTGCCCAGCAGGACCTCCAGGTCGGCCGTCGTGCACCGCGGCGTCGCGGTCGACGCCGTGGCCACACCGCCGCCGGCCGGAGCCGCCG
>NZ_JAAGNB010001761.1:0-14201 GCF_010550475.1 Amycolatopsis sp. SID8362 | reverse complement strand
GCGACATGAATGAGTCATTCAGGACCTCCGACGACGGGGCCCGGCCAGGTCGGGTCCGCACGGCCGATCCCCGGCAGAGTCGCGGAAGCACGCGCGACGGCGGCTTCGCCGGCGTCGCAGGCCCGCGCTGCACCACTCGCCACGGCCGGCGCCGGTGGGCCGGGGCCGGCCGGGCCCCGGCTGCCTGCACGTCATGAAAGGGTCGTTCACCTCGCCTGACGACATGAACGACCCTTTCATGGCAGTTCGGCCGCCCCCGGACCGGCGCCAGCGCCCCTAAGCTCGGGTGATGGCGACCGCACTGACCCTGGCCATCGGCGGCGTGGTCCTGCTCGCCCTGGTCATCCTCACGATCGGCAGCCTCGCCGGCCGCCGGGTGCGGCGCGGGCGGAAACTCGGCCGCTACCCGTACCGCGCCAAGCCCAACGGCACCTACGACAACTCCACGCACGGCGGGATGTCGTGATCAGGACATCGACCACACGTACCCGTCCGGCCGGATGAGCACCCGCCGACCACCGTCGGCCTCGTAAGCCGCGTACGCGTGGCCGCCCTCGTCGATCAGCGCGTCCCCCACCGGCGCACTGCCCGCCGGCAGGATCCGGTACCCCGACGTCTCGCCCTCGCCGAACAGCAGCTCCGTCGAGTGGGGGCCGCGGAACAGCTCGAACAGCCGGACCCGCTTGCCGTTCGCGTCGACCAGCGGTGCGTCCGGTGCCCGGTCGCCCGGCCGCAGGGCGCCCGTTCCCGGCGGGGACAGCGGGCCGCCGCGGTAGCCGACGTCCAGCTGCTGGGTGTCCTCGCCGCGGTGGTGGGCGTCCTCGTCGCCGTCGACGTACTTCTGCAGCAGCGCCGTCGAGACGCCGAGCACCCGGGCCGCGACCGTCCGCCGCTCCGGCTCGTAGCTGTCGAGCAGCTCGGGGGTGCCGTCGGCGAGCTTCCAGCCCAGGTTGTAGCCGTCCTGGACGCCGGTGTTGAGGCCCTGGCCGCCGGTCGGCGGGTGGACGTGCGCCGCGTCGCCGGCCAGGAACACGCGGCCGTCGCGGAAGCGCTCCGCGAGCCGGACGTTCGGCCGCCACACCGTCGACCACGCCAGATCGGACAGCTTGACCGTGCCGCCGCTCAGCACGTCGAGCCGGGCCTGCACCGCGGGCAACGCCGTTTCGACGTCGGTCTCGTCGCCGAGCGAGGCGCCGAACTGGAAGTGCGGGGTGCCCGGCAGCGGGCTGAACATCATGCCGTTCATCGGTTCGTCCGGCGTCGCGAACCAGTGGCCGTACGCACGGTCGAGCCCGTCGGCCCGGACGTCGCCGAGCAGCATCCGGATCGACTCGTCGGTGGTGCCCTCGAACGCGATCCCCAGCGCCTTGCGCACGAAGCTCTTCCCGCCGTCGGCGCCGACCAGGTACGCCGCCCGCACGGTCTCGCCCGTGCTCAGCGTGGCCGTGACGCCGTCGGGATCCTGCTCGAACCCGGTCAGCGCGGTGTTCAGCTCGACGCGCACGCCGAATTCGGCCAGCCGGTCGCGCAGGATGCCCTCGGTCTGCGACTGGCCCAGGAACCAGCCGGTCGGGTACGGCTTCGACGGCGTCGGCTCGACCGGGTCGAACATCATCCGCTCGCCGACCACCTCGCCGCCGAGGTGGATCTTCATCGGCACCGGCGCCATGCCGGCGGCCAGCACGGCGTCGAGCACGCCGATGTCCTCGAAGACCTCCAGCGTGCGCGGCTGCATGCCGTCGCCGCGCGAGCCGACGAAGTACGTCTCCGCCTTGTCGATGATCCGCACGGGGACGTCGCGCCGCGCCAGCTCGATGGCCAGCGTCAGCCCGGTCGGTCCCGCCCCCGCGATCAGCACCCGTGTGTCCATGTCGTCCTCCCAGTGAATTGCCATTCAGTGAATCTGGATTCAGAATGGCGCTGCTAGCGTCCCGTGTCAAGGGAGGTGCCGATGACGGCGACGAGCCGCAAGGAGAAAGCCGCCGAGACGGCGGACGCGCTCAAGGCCGCGGCCAAGCGCGTCTTCGCGCGCAAGGGCTACCTGAACACCAAGATCACCGACATCACCGCCGAGGCGGGCCGGGCCGCGGGGTCGTTTTACAACCACTTCGCGGGCAAGGAAGAGCTGCTCGAGGCGCTCCTGGCCGACATCGCGGCGTCCGGCGACGAGAGCGCCGAGCGCGAAGACCACCTGAACGACTTCAGCGACCCCGCGGCCGTGCGCTGGCACGTCCGGCAGTACTGGGAGTTCTACCGGGACAACGCCGCGACCATGCTGGCGCTGCGCCAGGCGGCGATGGTCAGCGAATCGTTCGCGCGCACGCT
This sequence comes from Amycolatopsis sp. SID8362, assembly GCF_010550475.1. Classification (NCBI taxonomy): domain Bacteria; kingdom Bacillati; phylum Actinomycetota; class Actinomycetes; order Pseudonocardiales; family Pseudonocardiaceae; genus Amycolatopsis; species Amycolatopsis sp. SID8362. Next base: position 11,876 of record NZ_JAAGNB010001761.1, on the reverse strand, counting down.
CGCGCAGTTCGGCGCGTCCCAGGCCGCCGACCTCGACGACCACCTCGCGCACGTCACCCGCGCCGGGCTGAAGCTGCCCACGACGCCGGACCGCTGCGGGATGCTGATGTACAACCTCGTCGACGCCTTCGCGGCGACGTGGCTGCACGGCTCACCGCCGGGCTGGACCCCGCCGTCCGACGAAGAAGCGATCGAGCTGCTGACCCGGTTCGTCTACCGCGGCCTGACCGGCCACGACTACTGAGTGAGCCGCTCCACGGCGGCGTCGACGCGCTCGTCGGTCGCGGTCAGCGCGACGCGGACGTGCTTGCCGCCCTTCGGGCCGTAGAACGTGCCGGGCGCGACCAGGATCCCGCGCTCGGCCAGCCACGCGACGGTGGCGTGGGCATCCTCGTCCCGGGTGGACCAGAGGTACAGGCCGGCCTCGGAGTGGTCGACGCGGAAGCCGTTGTCCTCCAACGCCTTCCGCAGCACGAGCCGGCGGCGCGCGTAACGCCCGCGCTGGGCTTCCAGCGCCTCGTCGTCGGTCAGAGCGGCGACCATCGCCTCCTGGACCGGGCGCGGCACGATCATGCCCGCGTGCTTGCGGATGTCGAGCAGCTGCTTGACCAGGCGGGGGTCACCGGTCAGGAACCCGGCGCGGTAGCTGGCCAGGTTCGCCGACTTCGACAGCGAGTGGACCGCGAGCAGGCCGTCGGTCCGGCCGCCGGAGACGTCCGGGTGCAGGATCGACAGCGGTTCGGCCTCCCAGCCGAGCGCCAGGTAGCACTCGTCGGAGACCACGACGACGTCCCGCTCGCGCGCCCACTCGACGACCTTGCGCAGGTGCTCCACCGGGAGCACCTTGCCGGTCGGGTTGGACGGCGAGTTCAGCCAGATCATCGCCGGCTTCTGCGGGCCGAGCGCGAACGTGCTGTCGGCGCGCAGGATCGACGCGCCCGCCAGCAGCGCCCCGACCTCGTACGTCGGGTACGCCAGCTCCGGGATGACGACGAGGTCACCCGCGCCGAAGCCGAGCAGGCGCGGCAGCCAGGCCACGGCCTCCTTGGACCCGATCGTCGGGAGCACGGCGTCCGGCTCGATGCCCGTGACCCCGTGCCGCCGGCCCAGCGCGGCGATCGCGGCCGCGCGCAGCGCCGGGATGCCGTGCGTGGTCGGGTACCCGGGGATCTCCGAAACCGACGCCAGCGCGTCGCGGATGCCGGCCGGGACCGGGTCGACCGGGGTGCCGATGGAGAGGTCGACTACCCCGCCGGGATGCGCCTGCGCCGTGGCCTTGACCTCGGCGAGCGAATCCCAGGGGAAGTCGGGCAGCGCGACCGGGCTCATTCGCCCTGCGGGGGCAGCGCCTTGATGAAGGCCGGGTCGTTGGCGGTCTTGCCCACCTTGGAGGCGCCGCCGGGCGAGCCCAGCTCGTCGAAGAAGTCGACGTTGGCCTTGGTGTAGTCCGACCAGTTGTCCGGGACGTCGTCCTCGTAGTAGATCGCCTCGACCGGGCAGACCGGCTCGCAGGCGCCGCAGTCGACGCACTCGTCGGGGTGGATGTACAGCATCCGCTCGCCCTCGTAGATGCAGTCCACGGGGCACTCGTCGATACACGCCTTGTCGAGCACGTCGACGCAGGGCTCGGCGATCACGTAGGTCACTGCGCACTCCTGCTTTTCTCTGCAAACAGCCAGTCCGTGCCGACATTACGCGGCATCGGCACCCGTTCGGTTGGTGAGGCAAGCCTTAGCCATACCCCGGGTATGGAGCTCACCGCTCGCGGCGGCGCGGGGGCGGGGTCGCCCGGGCGTCGCCGGTGATGACGAAGCGCGGCTTGGGGGCCTCGTCCTCGGCTTTCTTCTCCCCCACGGCCCGGTTGAACCCCTCGGAGATCTCGTCGACGAGCTTCTCGTTGTGCCGCTCGTCCTTGCGCTGGATGCCCACGGCCACCTCCTCGGAAATCCGTTCCGCGGCCTTCACCGCCTCCGTCACAATCTAGCGGTGAACACACCCGAGACGCTCGAAATCGCCTGCAGCAGAGCATGGCCGCCGGTGGTCGAGGAGTACCTGGGCGAGTGGCGGCTGCGCTGGGCGGACGGCTTCACCGGGCGTGCCAACAGCGTCCTCGCCGTCGGGGACCCCGGCCGGCCGGCGTCGGAGGCGCTGCGGGCGGTGTGTGACTTCGCCCACGATCGGGGGATCCCGCCGATGGTGCAGGTGGTCCGCGACAGCCCCAACGAGCACGCGATCGCCGCCTCGGGCTGGCTCCCGGCCGCTTCCCACGGCGCCGGCCACGAGGTCGTCGTCCTGACCGCCCCGCTCGCCCCGAGGCGCAGCTTTCGTAGGGAAAGATGCGCCTCCGGGCCCTCGGGACGCATCTTTCCTAGGGAAAGTGACGCCTCAGGCCCTCCACACGCATCTTTCGTACCGAAAGTGGCGGATGAACCGACGCCGGGGTGGTGGGAGCTGGTGCTGGGGTCCGACGCCGGTACCGAGGCCGCGCGGGCCGTCCTGACCGGCGGGAAGGTCGGGTACGGCGTCGCGGAGGACGGCGAGGTGACCACGGCCGCGGTCCGCGGCGCGCTGGTGGATGGCTGGCTGCACGTCGGACGGCTCGCCGTGCGCTCCGAGCACCGGCGGCGGGGGCTGGCGTCGGCGCTGATGGCGGCGCTGGGAGCCTGGGGCGTGGAACAGGGAGCGGACCGCGCGGTGTTGCAGGTGGCGGAGGGGAACACGGGCGCGCTCGCGCTCTACGCGGGGCTCGGCTACGCCCCGCACCACAGATACCGGTACTGGGTGCCCGCACCCGGCTCGTGCGAGGATTCGACGTCGTGAAGATCGTGGTAGTGGTCGGCGGAGTGGGCGGGGCCCGCTTCCTGCTGGGTGTCAAGGCAGCGCTGGGCATGGCACCGGAAGGTGCCTCGGAGTCCGGGCACGAGGTGACGGCGCTGGTCAACACCGGCGACGACGTCTGGATGCACGGGCTGCGGATCTGTCCGGACCTGGACACCTGCATGTACACCCTCGGCGGCGGGATCGACAAGGAACGCGGCTGGGGGCACTCGGGCGAGACCTGGGTGGTCAAGGAGGAGCTGGCGGCCTACGGCGCCGACCCGGACTGGTTCGGGCTCGGCGACAAGGACATCGCCACCCACCTGATCCGGTCGCGGATGCTGCGCGCGGGCTACCCGCTCTCGGCGGTGACCGAGGCCCTGTGCGACCGCTGGCAGCCCGGCGTCCGGCTGCTGCCGATGTCGGACGACCGCGTCGAGACGCACGTCGTGATCGACGACCCGGAGCAGGACGGCCAGCAGAAGGCCATCCACTTCCAGGAGTGGTGGGTGCGCTACCGCGCCGAGCCGAAGGCGCACTCGATCGTCCCGGTCGGCGCCGACGAGGCCAAGCCCGCGCCGGGCGTCCTCGAGGCGATCAAGGACGCGGACGCCGTGCTGTTCGCGCCGTCGAACCCGGTCGTGTCGGTGGGCACCGTGCTGGGCGTGCCGGGGGTCCGGGACGCGCTGCGCAAGACGTCGGCCGGGGTCGTCGGGGTGTCGCCGATCATCGGCGGCAAGGCGCTGCGCGGGATGGCCGACGCCTGCCTGGACGCGATCGGCGTCGAGACGTCCGCCGAGGCGGTGGGCCGGCACTACGGCTCGCGCAAGGACGGCGGCGTGCTCGACGGCTGGCTGATCGCCGAAGGCGAGACGGCGGACGTGCCGGGCGTGACCGTCCGCGACGTCCCGCTGCTGATGTCCGATGTGGACGCGACCGCGGCGATGGCCCGCGCGGCGCTCGAACTCGCCGGAGCCCCTGTTGAGTGACCACGCTTCCGCCAAGCTGGAGATCCTGCCCGTCGCCGGGCTCCCGGAGTTCCGCCCCGGCGACGACCTGACCGGCGCGATCGTGGCCGCGGCGCCCTGGCTGCGTTCGGGCGACGTCCTGGTCGTGACCAGCAAGATCGTCTCCAAGGCCGAGGGCAGGCTCGTGCGCGTGCCGACCGACCCGGAGGCCCGCGACGCCGAGCGCCGCAAGCTCGTCGAGCAGGAGGCCGTGCGGGTGGTCGCGCGGATCGCGCGCACGGTGATCACCGAGAACCCGCTGGGCATCGTGCAGGCCGCGTCCGGGATCGACGCGTCCAATGTGGCCGGTGACGAGGTCGCGCTGCTGCCCGCCGATCCGGACGCCTCCGCGCTGGCCCTGCGCAACGGCTTGCGCGAGCGGCTCGGCGTCGAGGTCGCCGTCGTCATCACCGACACGATGGGCCGCGCCTGGCGCGTCGGGCAGACCGACAACGCGATCGGCGCGTCCGGGCTGCGCGTGCTGCACGCCTACCGCGGGCAGATCGACGGGCAGGGCAACGAGCTGGCCGTCACCGAGGTCGCCGTCGCCGACGAGCTGGCCGCGGCCGCCGACCTGGTCAAGGGCAAGCTCGGCGGGACGCCGGTCGCGGTCGTGCGCGGGCTCGCGATCGAAGACGACGGTTCGACGGCGCGGTCGTTGATCCGCCCCCTGGAGGAGGACCTCTTCCGGCTGGGGACCAACGAAGCTCTCGCGCAGGGCCGCCGGGAAGCCGTCCCGGCCCGGCGCTCGGTGCGCCAGTTCGCGGACGAGCCGGTGGATCCCGACGCGCTGCGGCGGGCGGTGGGGTCCGCGCTGACCGCGCCCGCGCCGCACCACACGCACCCGGTCCGGTTCGTCTGGCTGCGCGACGGCGGAACGCGCAAGAAGCTGCTCGACGCCATGCGCGAATCGTGGCGGGCCGACCTGGCGGGCGACGAATTCACCGAGGAGCAGATCGCGAAGCGGCTCAGCCGCGGCGACATCCTGTACCGCGCACCGGAAGTCGTCATCCCGTTCCTGGTGCCGGACGGCGCCCACACCTACCGCGACGACCGCCGCAACGCCTGCGAGAAGACGATGTTCACCGTCGCGGGTGGCGCGGCGGTGCAGGGCCTGCTGGTCGCGCTGGCGGCCGAAGGGCTCGGCTCGTGCTGGATCGGGTCGACGATCTTCGCCGCGGACCTCGTGCGGGACGTCCTCGGCCTCGACGAGCGCTGGCAGCCGCTGGGGTCGGTCGCGATCGGCGTCCCGCTGGAATCGCCGCCCCCGCGCGGGGAAGTTTCGCCGGGCGAAGGGTTGCTGGAGCTGTGACGCTGCACGCGGACGCCGTCGCGACGCTGGATTCGTGGCGGCCGGCGGACCCTGCGCAGGAATCCCTGCGACAGGCGTTCCTCGGCTTCCTGGCGGCGCGCGAGGACAGCTGTCAGCGCTCGTGCGCGGCCGGGCACCTCACGGCATCGGCGGTGCTCCTGGATTCCACCGGCACGCGGGTGCTCCTCACGCTGCACCCGCGCGTCGGCCGCTGGCTGCAGCTCGGCGGGCACTGCGAGCCGTCCGACGTTTCGCTGGCCGGAGCGGCGCTGCGGGAGGCCACCGAGGAGTCCGGCATGTCCGGGCTGCGGATCTCGGCCGAGCCGGTGCACCTGGACGTCCACCCGATCACGTGCTCCCTCGGCGTCCCGACACGCCACTTCGACGTCCGGTTCGCGGTCCACGCGCCGGCGGGTGCTTCACCGGTGCGCAGCGACGAGTCCGACGACCTGCGGTGGTGGCCGGCGGACGCGCTCCCGGCGGGGTCGGAAGATCTCGCCGATCTGGTGAAAGCGGCCGTTCCTGTCGGTGCCGGGCACTAGCCTGGATCGCGGACAGGGAGGGACCACATGGCTACGCAGTTCCCCGAGCGGGTGCACTACCACTCCGGGAGTGGTGGGGACACCGGCGTGTTCGGGTACATCGTGCTCGGGCTGATCATCCTGGGCGTCATCGTGTTCATCATCGCGGTGGTCGTGCGCGTGTCGAAGATGCGGCGCGAAGAGGCGATGAAGAACGGCGGGCAGTTCCCGCCGAACCCGAACTTCCCGCCGCAGCAAGGGTTCGCGCCGCAGCAGGGGTTCGCCCCCGATCAGGCGGGATCCGCGCCGTCGCAGGGGTTCCCGCAGCAGCCCGGGTTCCCGGGTGCCGCGGCGCCGCAGCCGGGGTTCCCTCCGGCCCAAGCGGGTTCCGCGCCACCCTCACAGGGCTTCCCGCAACAGCCCGGCTACCCGCCTTCGCCGCAGCAGGGTTTCCCGCAGCAGCCGGGCTACCCGCCCGCGCCGCAGCAGTACGCGCCGCAGGGGCCGTCGTTCCCGCAGCAGCCGCTGCCGGGTCCGGGAGCGGGGCCGCAGAGCTGGTGATCGTCCCCTTCGACAACGCCTCTTCGGTGCCGCCCTTCGAGCAGGTCCGATCCGGGCTCGCGGCGCGGATCAACGACCGGAGCCTGGCCGTGGGCACGAAACTGCCGACGGTCCGGCAGCTCGCGGCCGACCTGGGCATCGCCCCGAACACGGTCGCGCGCGCCTACCGCGAGCTGGAGGAAGCGGGCCTGATCGAGACGCGCGGCCGCGCCGGCAGCTTCGTCGCGGCGTCCGGCGACCAGAGCCGCCGCCGCGCCCAGGAGGCCGCCGCGGAGTACGCGAAGATCACTCGTAAGCTGGGCCTGGGATCCGCCGAGGCGCTGTCGATCGTCCGCGCCGCGCTCGACGAGGGGAATGGCTGATGGTGAGCGTGCTGATGCTGCTGATCATCGTGGTGGTGCTCGCGGGCATCGTCGGGGTGGTCCTGCTGATCGTCAACTCGAGCAAGCCCAAGCAGCCGCCGTACCCGCCGCAGTACCCGGGCTACCAGCAGCCGGGCTACCCGCCCCAGCAAGGCTTCCCCGGCCAGCAGCCCCCGGGCTACCCACCCCAGCCGCCCTACCCCGGCCAGCAGCCGCCGTACCCACCGCCCGGCGGCTACCCCCCGCCGCCGCAGCAGTAGCCGAAAAACCTCACATGGCGCGGTAGTCGCGCAGCTCGATGCGGGGGCCGAACCGCGGGCGCGTGTGCCCGGCCGACTCCAGGTACCGCACCGCCCGCTGCCGCTGCGGGGCATACGGCGCCAGCAGCTCCGCCATCCCGGCGTCGTCCGTCTTCGTGCCCGCCAGCGCGTGCCCGACCATCGACGGGATGTTGTAGTCGCCGAAGCTCACCGCGTCCGGGTCGCCCCACGCGCGCTGGGCGATCTCCGCCGCCGTCCAGACGCCGATGCCCGGGACCTGCCGCAGCCAGTGCCGTCCTTCGAGCCCGCGCAGCTCCACGGCCCGCTCCAGGTGCGATGCGACGCGGGCAGCGTTGAGCAGGGCCGTCCGGCGCTTGATGTCGACGCCCGCGCGGTGCCAGTGCCAGTCCGGCAGCGAGCGCAGCGCCACCGGCGTCGGCGGCACACGCAGCCGTTCCGGCCCTGGCCCGGGCGCCGTCGCGCCGAACCGGCGGCACAGCTCGGCCCACGACCGGATCGCCTCCTTCCCGGCGACCTTCTGCTCCAGCACGGCGAGCACCAGCCAGTCCCACACCACGCCCGTCGCACCCAGCCGCAGCCCGGGGTTCGCCCGCCGCGCCCGCGCGACGACGTCGTGGTGCGCGACGAACCCGCTGTCGTCGTCATCCGCCCCGAGCAACGCCGGGACGCCGCTGAGCAGGCGATCCTTCCCGGCACCCCAGGCCGCCGCCTCGACGCGCCCGTCGGTGAGCCGGCGCAGCGCCAGCGTGCCCGGGCCGTCGGGGGTGTTCATCGCGAGCCAGGTGATCCCGCGCTCGTCGGTGAGGATGTTCAGCGACCCGCGGCCGCGCTTCAGCGGACTCAGGACCCTCCCCAAGTCGACTTCGAACGCGGGACGCCAGAACATCGGCTACGCGTCGCTCGAGAAGCGGATCGCGCCGTCGGGCAGCACCGTGTCGGGCCAGACGCGAGCGCCTTCCAGCAGCTCGCAGCCCGCGCCGACGGACGCGCCGTCACCCAGGACCACGCCGCGCAGGATCGCGCCGGCCCCGACGCGCGCGCCGTGCCCGAGCACCGAGTTCTCGACGACCGCGCCTTCGGAAACGGCCGCGCCGTCGAACAGGACCGAGCCGTCGATCTTCGCGCCGGAACCGACGACCGCGCCGCCGCCGATGGTCGAGCCGCCGGAGAGCTGGGCGTCCTCGGCCACCGAAGCGCCGTCGAGGACCAGGAACTCGCCGGGGCGGCCGGGCAGCGCCGACGTCGGCGCGACGCCCCGCACCAGGTCCGCCGAGCCGCGGACGAACGCTTCCGGCGTGCCGACGTCCAGCCAGTAGGACGCGTCGACGAAGCCGTGGATGTGCGCGCCCTGCTCCAGCAGCTGCGGGAACGTCTCGCGCTCGACCGACACGCGGCGGCCGGTCGGGATGGCCTCGATCACCGGGCGGCGGAAGACGTAGCAGCCGGCGTTGATCTGGTCGGTCGGCGGGTTCGGCGTCTTCTCGAGGAACGCCTGGACGCGGCCGGTCTCGTCGGTGGGCACCGAGCCGAACCGGCTCGGGTCCGGGACGCGCTGCAGGTGCAGGGTGACATCGGCCTCGGACTCGCGGTGCACGCGCAGCTGCTCGCCGAGGTCCGAGCCCGAGATGATGTCGCCGTTGAAGACGATCACGTTCTCGGCGCGCAGCTTGCCGTAGACGTTGCGGATGGCGCCGGCGGTGTCGAGCGGCTCCTCCTCGACGACGTATTCGAGGTCCAGACCGATCGACTTGCCGTCGCCGAAGTACTCCTCGAACACCTCCGCCCGGTAGCTCGTCCCCAGCACGACGTGCCGGATCCCGGCCTCGCGGATGCGGGAGAACAGGTGGCTCAGGTACGGCGTCCCGGCTGTGGGGAGCATCGGCTTCGGCGCCGAAAGGGTGAGCGGGCGCAGCCGGGTGCCCTTGCCCCCGACCAGCACGACGGCATCGACCTCGACCTCGGACGTCACGGAAATCTCCTCCTGTATCACGCACCGCTGAGCGACAAGCCGCGGGAAACCCTGACGGAGGTCGCCCGGAGGGCCTACCCTAGACAGGAAACAGGCGGGCCTTTCCCCAGAGGGCCCCCGGGTCAGTCGGGAGGCCGAGGGGATGGACCCCCGCGATCGGGCGGACGCCCTGCTCGCACGAGCCCAGGCGCGCGGTGTGTTCGTGGTGACACCCGACAGCGCGACGTCACCGATGGACTCGTCGAACACCCAGCAGATCCCGCGCGCGGCGATCGACGGCCTCGACCGGAGCCAGGACCCCGACACGACGACGCAGCTGCCGGCGTCGCTGATCGAGGAGAACGACCACCCGCTGGCCGGCTCGTCCCCGACGCGCCGACTGGAGGTCCCGGGCGGCCGCCGCCCGCAGCCGACGACGCCGTTGAGCACGCCGACGCCGACGACGCCGATGCCCACGCCGCTGGCCCGCCGTCCGCAGGCCGAGCCGATCACGAGCCCGCTGAAGGAGCCCGACCCGGAGGACACCGGACTGGTGCCGACGGTCACGCAGACCAACGGCAAGTCCGACCTCTCCCGCCGGCTCGACGGGATCTAGCGGGTCTCGAGCTTCAGCCGCAGCGCGAGCCCGAGCTTCGTCGCGGCCAGCACGGGCTTCCAGAGCAGTCCCGGGTGCCGGTCGGCGAGGTACTGGTAGGCACTCGCGTGGTGGGCGGCGAGCATCTTCTTGGACGCCTGCGACGTCGAGTGCCCGCCGAGGTGCATGACGCCGGCCGAGGGCACGTAGACGTTGAGCCAGCCGGCCTTGCCGAGCCGGTCCCCGAGGTCGACGTCCTCGAAGTACATGAAGTACCGCGAATCGAACCCGCCGACGGACTCGAACGCCTCCCGCCGCAGCAGCAGGCACGACCCGGACAGCCACTCGGCGACGCGCTCGACGGGCGTCCCGGTCTCCTGCCGGTACTGCTTGGTCCAGGGGTTGCCGGGCCAGACCTTCCCGAGCGCGGCGTGCCCGATCCCGCGCCCGAAGGAGGGCAGCAGCCGGGCGGAGGGGTAGGTGGTCCCGTCGAGCTCGTGGATGAGCGGCCCGAACGACCCGCCCCGCGGCCACCGCTCGGTGGCTTCGAGCAGCGTGTCGAGGGACCCGGGCTCCCATTCGAGATCGGGGTTGGAGATGACGATCCACCCGTACCGGTCGTCCAGCTCGGCGACCCCGCGATTGCACCCGGTCCCGTACCCGACGTTCTCGCCGATGCTGAGCAGGTGCACGTTGGCGCGCTTCGCGGCCTTCTCGGGCGCGCCGTCGGTGGAGACGGTGTCGGCGACGACGACCTGCACGTCGCGATCGGTGGCCTTGTCGAGGGTGTCGAGGAACCGCTCGAGGGTTTCGCCGGAGAAGTACGTCACGGTGACGACGCCGATCTGGTCGCCGTAGCGGGTCTGCTCAGTCACCGGGCCATTGTCCCTTCGTCACGCTGTGCGCTCCCGGCACCCCGGGTCAGGAGCACGCTGGGAGAAGTCGGCGGGAAGGCGGATGGCGTGACCAGGGCTTCCCGTACGTGTGCCGGTGACGCTCCGCCGTCGAGGGTGAGTCAGTGAGCGCTTGGCGCTCGGCATCCGGGGCGCACCGGCGCGGACGGCGACTGGCGAAAAGCCCGCGAGACGACCGTCCGGACGCGTCACGGGCTTTCATACTCGGCCCCACGGGGACCTCGCACATGCAGCGTACTACCCGCCCGGTGCGGGTCAGCGGCTCCGCAGGTGGCGTGACCAGGCCTTCCCGTACGCCTCCCGGTGCCGCTCCGCCGTCGTGGCCCAGGAAAACTCCTTCGCCCGCTGCTGCGCCGCCGTAGCCAGCTCCGCCCGCCGCCCCGGGTCGGCCAGCAGCTCGCTGATCGCCGCCGCCACGTCCCCAGCACCGACACCGCAGTACGCCACCGCGTCCCCGCCCACCTCAGGCAACGACAACCGCCGGGTCGTCAGCACGCACGCCCCGCAAGCCATCGCCTCCAGCACCGGGAGCCCGAACCCCTCCCCCAGCGACGGATAAGCCACCAGCGACGAACCCCCCAGGAACCCCGCCAGCGTCCCGAACGGCAGGTACCCCGCCCGGATCACCCGCAGCCGGTGCGGCACCGCGTCCAACGCCCGCTCCACCTGCGTGTCCCACCCCGGCTGCCCGGCCAGCACCAACGCCGGCGCCTCGCGCTGACCCGCCACCGCCCGCGCGAACCCCCGGATCAACGCCGGCACGTTCTTCCGCGGCTCCAACGCCCCCAAAAACGCCACGTAAGGCGTCCGCCCGAGCCCGACCGCCGCCCGTGCCGAAGCGATCTCCGCCGGGGATGGCGGGTGGAAGCGCTCCGTGTCGACTCCGTGGTGAATGACTTCCAAAGACGCGTGCCGGACCGGGGCGACGCGGGCCAGCTCCGACGCCGTCGCCGCGGACGGGACCACGCACACCGTCGCCCGGCGCAACGCCGTCGCCGTCCACGCGCGGAAGAAGCGGGCCTTCACCGACGAGTGCAGCACCGCGTCCGTGAAAAATGTCGCGTCGTGCAGCGTGACCACCGAAGCCGCCGACGTCGCGAGCGGCATCGTGTAGTGCGGCGAATGGACGACGTCCGCGCCGAGGCGGCGGGACAGCCGCGGGAGGGTCGCCTGTTCCCAGGTCAGCCGGGCCGTCCGCGTGGTCGTCGACGGGGAAGCCGGGACGACGCGCGACCGCGGTGCCAGCCGATCGTAAAGCTGCAGGTCGCGGGGCTGGCAGACGACCGTGAGCCGCGCGCCGTCCGCGTCCAGGGCGGCGACCAGCGAATCCACGTACCGGCCCACCCCGCCGCGGTCCGCGGGCACCGCGGTCGCGTCGATCAGCACCCGGGGGTCATCGCTCACCCCTGCAGGGTACGGCGGTGACCGTCCGCGCTGGTGGGGAACTGGCAAACCGGGCTAATCGCGAGGCCGCCGGTGGATGGCCCAGACGGCTTCCGCGGCGCGGCGCCAGGTGAACGTCTTCGCCCGGTCACGTCCCGAGCGCACCAGCTCGGCC
>NZ_JAAGNB010001714.1:0-20661 GCF_010550475.1 Amycolatopsis sp. SID8362 | reverse complement strand
GAACCGCTCCGCCCACGTGGGCAGCTCCCGCAGCCTGTCCGGCAGCGAGCCGAGGCCGAACGCGGCGAGGTCGGCGACCTCGCCGCTCAGCTCCGCGGCCGTGACACCGAAGAGCGTGCGCACGCCCAGCGGGTCGAGCTCCAGCTGCAGCCCCTCCTGCACGCGGTCCTGCCGGATCAGCACCGCGCTCGTGTGCAGCCCGCCGACCAGCGCCCGCAGGCTGTGCCCGGCCATCCGCACCGGCCCGGCGAGGCTGACGACCAGCGTCACGTGCCGGGACGGCAGGCCGCGGTGCACCGGCAGCGTCACCTCGTCCTGCCGGTACCCGACATAGCGCGTGACCAGGGGCCGCACCACCGGGTGCGGCTCGTGAATGGCCCAGGTCACGGTCACGAATGCCAGCGTAAACGTCACCACCGACAGTTTCGGTTCTGATAACACGGAGGGTGCGTCCCCCACCGCGGAAGGAACCACCGATGACGATCCAGGAGCAGGCGCAGCAGCTCGAGCTGCTCGCCGACCAGGTGCCCACCGGCATCGCGCTCGCGACCAAGAGCGACCTCGAAGACCTGCAGGCCCAGGTGCTCGGCCTGCTCGGGGAGACGACCACCGCGACCGCGATCCAGGGCGCCATCCAGCTGGCTTCGCAGCAGATCGACGAGGTCGCCGCCGCCCTGGAGAACGTCCGCCTGCAGATCCGCGACGCCGCGCAGCACCACCTGCAGGGCTGAAAACGCGTCGAAGCCCTCCTCACCGCGCGGGCGAGGAGGGCTTCGACGGAAGAACTAGCCGGCGGTGACGACCGGGGCGCCCTCGCCGAGAGTCTCGCCCGCCTCTTCGGCGATGCGCATGGCCTCTTCGATGAGCGTCTCGACGATCGCGTGCTCGGGCACGGTCTTGATGACCTCGCCCTTGACGAAGATCTGGCCCTTGCCGTTGCCCGACGCGACGCCCAGGTCGGCCTCGCGGGCCTCGCCCGGGCCGTTGACGACGCAGCCCATGACGGCCACGCGCAGCGGGATCTCCATGCCCTCGAGCCCGGCGGTGACCTGCTCGGCCAGCGTGTAGACGTCCACCTGCGCGCGCCCGCACGACGGGCAGGAGACGATCTCCAGCTTGCGCGGCCGCAGGTTCAGCGACTGCAGGATCTGGGTGCCGACCTTGACCTCTTCGACCGGCGGCGCGGACAGCGAAACGCGGATGGTGTCGCCGATGCCCTGGCGCAGCAGCGCGCCGAACGCGACGGCCGACTTGATGGTGCCCTGGAACGCCGGCCCGGCTTCGGTGACGCCGAGGTGCAGCGGGTAGTCGCACTGCTCGGCCAGGATCTCGTACGCGCGCACCATGACCACGGGGTCGTTGTGCTTCACGGAGATCTTGATGTCGTGGAAGTCGTGCTCGGCGAACAGCGACGCCTCCCACAGCGCCGACTCCGCGAGCGCTTCCGGCGTCGCCTTGCCGTACTTGTCCATGATCCGCTTGTCGAGCGAACCGGCGTTGACGCCGATCCGGATCGGCGTGCCGTGGTCCTTCGCGGCCTGCGCGATCTCCTTGACCTGGTCGTCGAACTTCCGGATGTTGCCCGGGTTCACGCGCACCGCCGCGCAGCCGGCCTCGATCGCCGCGAAGACGTACTTCGGCTGGAAGTGGATGTCGGCGATCACCGGGATCTGCGACTTCCGCGCGATCGCGGGCAGCGCCTCGGCGTCGTCGGCCGACGGGCACGCGACGCGGACGATGTCGCAGCCCGCGGCGGTGAGCTCGGCGATCTGCTGCAGCGTGGCGTTGACGTCGGAGGTGAGCGTCGTCGTCATCGACTGGACGGAGATCGGGAAGTCGCTGCCGACGCCGACCGGGCCCACCTGGAGCTGGCGGGTCTTGCGGCGCTCGGAGAGGACGGGCGGGGGCAGGGCGGGCATACCGAGTGCGACGGTCACGGTTTCCAGCGTACCTACCCCGACCGGGCCACCTTCACCATGTCAACCGTCACGGTGAGCAGCATTACGGCCCGTGTGAACCGCCGGGGAGGGGCCGCAACCCCTCCGTGGCGGCTACTGCCCGATCCGAATCGGGTTGACGATGTCCGCTGTCACCGTGAGTAGCGTCACCGCGCCGCCGATGAGCACCAGGACCATCGTGATCCCGGACAACCGCGTGTAGTCGACGGGCCCGCCCGCCGCCTTGCCCCGCTTGGCGCGGATCCAGTCGCGGACGCGCTCGTACCAGACCACCGCGATGTGCCCGCCGTCGAGCGGCAGCAGCGGCAGCAGGTTGAACACGCCGATGAAGAAGTTCAGGCTGGCCAGCAGGAAGAAGAACAGGATCCAGACGCCCCGCTCGACCGCTTCGCCACCGAGTCGGCTCGCGCCGACGACGCTCACCGGGGTGTTCGGGTCGCGCTCGCCGCCGAAGATCGCGGTGACCACGGCCGGGATGCGCTGGGGGAACTCGACGAGCCGCTGGGCCGTCTCGGCGAACATGGTGCCGGTGAAGCTGAACGTGGCGCCCACCGCGGCGACCGGGCCGTACTGCGTGGTCGGCGAGAACTTCTGCGGCGAAGCACCGATCATGCCGACTTCTTTGACGCCTTCGCTGGTCCAGCGCTGCACCTTCGGCACGTCGACGGTCAGCGAAAGCCGCTGCTCACCGCGCTGCACCTCGAACGCGGTCGGGCCACTGGTGGCCTGGACCGCGGTGAGCATCTCGTCCCAGCCCGCGATCGGCTTCCCGCCGACGGACAGGATCTTGTCGCCCGGCTGCAGCCCGGCCGTCCTGGCCGGGGTGAGCGCGTCAGCTGCGCACGTGGGGTTCTGCGCCTGTGCCTTGGCCTGCTCCTCGGTCGTGATCGACTGGGCGCACGACGTCGCCGACAGCACCGCCGGGGCCGGGGTGAGGTTCGGCAGGCCCATTGTCACGGCCATCAGGTAGAGCACGACGAAGCCGAGGATGAAGTGGGTGACCGACCCGGCCGACATCACGACGGTGCGCTTCCAGGTCTTGAACCGCCACATCGCGCGCGGCGCCTCGTCCGGGGTGACCTCGTCGAGCGCGGTCATGCCGGCGATGTCGCAGAACCCGCCGAGCGGGATCCACTTCAGGCCGTACTCGGTTTCGCCGCGGCGCCAGGAGAACACCGTGGGCCCGAAGCCCACGAAGTACCGGCGGACCTTCATGCCGAAGGCCTTCGCGGTGACCATGTGCCCGGCCTCGTGCAGCGCGACCGAGACGCAGATCCCCAGCGCGAACAGCACCACACCGATGATGTAGGACACCCGCTACTTCCCCTCGATGATCGAACCGGCCCGCGCGCGAGCCCAGCGCTCGGCGGCGAGAACGTCGTCGACGTCGCGCGGTTCGCGACGCCACTCGTCGGCGGCTCCCACCACCTCGGAAACAGTGTCCACTATCGACGTGAAGCTGGTGTTCTGCGCCAGGAAGGCGGACACGAGCTCCTCGTTCGCCGCGTTGTAGACGGCGGGCAGGCAGCCGCCTGCGGTGCCGCAGTGGCGGGCCAGCTCGACGGCCGGGAAGGCGTCGTCGTCCAGCGGCTCGAACGTCCAGGTCGCGGCCTTGTCCCAGGTGCACGCCGCCGCGGCGTCGGGCACCCGGTCCGGCCAGTGCAGCGCGAGCGCGATCGGCAGCCGCATGTCGGGCGGGCTGGCCTGGGCGATCGTCGAGCCGTCGGTGAAGGTCACCATCGAGTGCACGATCGACTGCGGGTGCACGGTGACGTCGATCTTTTCCGGCGCGATGTCGAACAGCAGCGCCGCCTCGATCAGCTCCAGGCCCTTGTTGACCAGGGTGGCGGAGTTGATGGTGATCAGCGGGCCCATGGACCACGTCGGGTGCGCCATCGCCTGCTCGACGGTGACCCCGGCCAGCTCGGCGCGCTTGCGCCCGCGGAAGGGACCACCGGAAGCGGTGAGCACGAGCCGGGCGACCTCGTCCTTGCGCCCGGCGCGCAGGGCCTGGGCGATGGCGGAGTGCTCGGAGTCGACGGGCACCAGCTGGCCGGGCTTGGCCGCGGCCAGCACCAGCGGCCCGCCGGCGATCAGCGACTCCTTGTTGGCCAGCGCGAGGGTGGCGCCGGTGGCGAGCGCCTTGAGCGTCGGCTCGAGGCCGCGCGAGCCCGGGAGCGCGTTGAGGACGGTGTCGACCTCGACGGCGTCGATCAGCTCGGTGACGGCGTCGGAGCCCGCGAAGAGCCGCGGCAGCTTGAACTCGCCACGGGCGTAACCGCGCTTCTGCGCCTCGGCGTACAGCGCGAGCTGCACGTCTTCGGCGGCCGTGGCCCTGGTCACGGCGACGGCCTCGACCCCGTGGGCGAGCGCCTGCGCGGCGAGCGCGGCCGGATCCGCCCCGCCCGCGGCGATCCCGGCCACCCGGAACAGGTGCGGGTTGCGGGCCGCGACGTCGAGGGCCTGCACACCGATGGACCCGGTCGAGCCGAGCACGAGAACGCTTCGCGAGGTAGTCATCGCGGGTCATTGTCTCGCGGGCCGTGTCCGCGGCGCACCCGGAGGTTCCGTGGCGCTCTCGGAGGTCCGCGGCGCGCCGGCTCTCGCGGCGGCGCGGGGTGTCCACCGCCACGCGGGCCGTGTCCGCCGCGCGCCCGGAGGTGTGGGATCATCGGCGCGTACGAGGTTCACGGGTCTTGAGGAGTTCATCGTGGCAGGCAAGGCGGTCGAGAAGCGGCCCGAGGTCGACCCCCGCGACGAGCCGTCCGCGGCCTGGGGCTGGCACGGCACGTTCCCGAAGGCCACCCGCATCGCCGGCTGGCTCAGCGCGATCATCCTGCTGGTGATGATCAAGGGCAACCACGAGAACAACACCGAGAACGTGTGGCTCGTCGGCCTGTCGCTCGGCCTGATCCTGCTGCTCGTGCTGGACATCCGCAAGCGCCGCACGGCCTGGCGCAAGTAGTCCGTTTTTCGCTAACGTCTCCGGCCATGAAGCTGCGCTGGGGTTTGGCCGTCGTCGCTGTCCTGGGTGCGTTGGTGGTCCCCGCCACCCCGGCGGCGGCTTCCGCGCCGGTGGTCCCGTGCACGTTCACGCCCACCCCGGAGAACCCGGCGGCCCGCCCGGTGGCGCCCCCGCTGCCGTTCGCGCTGACCCGCGGGACCGTGGACGTGACGTTCCGGTTCAACTACGGGCCGGTGACCGTGCGGCTGAACCGCGCCGGAGCGGCGCCTTGCGCCGTGCACAACATGGTTTCGCTGATCGCTCAGCGGTTCTACGACCGGTCACAGTGCTGGCGGCTTTCGAACTCTTCGCGGTTGGGTGTTCTGCAGTGCGGGGACATCTACGAGGTCGAGAAGGGCGGGCCGGGGTACAAGTTCCCGGATGAGGTTTCGGGTACCGAGACTTATCCGCGCGGGACTGTCGCGATGGGGAACCAGGGGCCGGGGACGAACGGGTCGGAGTTCTTCATCGTGCATTCCTTCGCGAACATCCCGGCGAACTATTCGGTGCTGGGGACTGTGGTGCGGGGGATGTCGGCCATTGATCGCATGGTGAAGGACGGGATCATCCCGACCGATCCGGACGGGCCGCTGGACGGGGCACCGGCCAAGCCGGTGAAGATCCAGCGGGCCACGGCCGGGCGCTGAGAACGGCCTTCAGGCAAGCTCGTCGGGTTTGACGCCCAAGATGAGGTTCTCCAACGCCGCATCGCCGATTCCGAAAGTGGCGACCCAGGTCTCCACCAAGAGGATCTCACCGAGCTCGGAAATTCCGAGGAAGAACCGGCCCCCGTCGAGTTCCCCGATGGGGAACAAGGATTTGCCGAGCCTCGCGCCCCATCCGGCGAACCGGCCTTCCTCGCCGTGCAGGTCCCCCGGGTTGAACTCGAACGGCTCCCGCGCGGACGAAACCCCCGGTCCGGAGATCTTCACCTTGAGACCGCCGAACTCACCGAGGAATCCTTCGGCGGCGGCGTGCATGTGCACTTCTCCCGTCGCTTCCAGCTGGTTGCGCCAGGCCGTCGTGTCGACACGACGGCCCGGCTCCCAGCCGGCGGCGCGGAGATCGTGCTCAGTCTGCTGCGAAAACCTCGCCATCAGGGCGTCCACCACTCCAGACCATCGGTGACGAAGTTCAAATCGAAGTAATCGGCAAGCACTCTACAACTGTCGCACGGGCCCAGGGGCTGGTTGTGCTTCGGGTGCCTGATGTTGTTCCTGATGTTGAAAGCAGCGGCGTCGGCGCCGACGGGATCCAGCCCTTGGTCCAAAGCGTCGCTGAGGCAATAGACGAGACCGCACTTGCCGTGCCCTCTGCCCCGCAGATCGAGCGGAATCGAGTCCAGCACGGACCGGACGGTGGAGTTGATCGCGGGCAGATTGCTCCCGCGGACACTCGTGTGCGTCAGCACTTCGCCCGTCAGCAGGCGGATGCCCTCGGCTACCCCCGGCCGATCTTCGTCGGGCCGGATGGGTGCGTTCTTGTCCGCGAGCCCGCGAACCTCCCCGATCAAGGGGTCACACAGGTAGTTCGTTCTCCGGGTCCCGCCGTTGAAGTCGTCGCGCAGGACGCCGCCACCGCAGTTGTCCCAGGCCGAAACCTGGGTCGGCAGCAACGGGGACGGGACGGGCGGCTCGACGTCGTGGACGACCGGGTTCTTCGGGTCCAGGATCTGCTCGAGGAAACCCTGGTAAATGCTCACCAGGTCCTGCAGCTCCCCGAGCAGCCCCGCGACCACACCCGCCGGAAGATCCGGGTCCGACGAGACCCCGCCACCGCCGTAGTACGGGTTCTTCGCGCCGTCCGGGATCGGGTCGGCGACGGTGCGGGCCTTCTCGTTCTGGTCGATCCGCGCCTGGATGCCCGGCGGCGGGGGCGGGGGCGGCGGCGGGCACCAGCAGCCGCCGGGAGGCGGCGAGCAAGCCCGGCAGCCGCCCGGCTGCGGTGGGTTGCCGGGTTGCGTACCCGCGTCCGGGTTCCAGGACGGGTTCCAGTCGCGGTCGCTTGACGGGTCCACCCAGTAGCTGCCACCGCTCGAGTTGAAGTACCCGATGGACCCCCGGGTCGCCGTGCCGACGGATGTCTTCTCGATCTGGAACAGGAAGCCGTAGGGCAGGAACCCGAGGAAGTCGTTGAGCGGGTCGGAACTCACCCTGGTGCCACGGACGCCCGGCAGGTTCGGCGTCGGCTTGGGTATCCGGAAGTGACCGTCCGGATCGACGTGATCGACCGGGGCACCTCCGCCGTAGACGTACCGGTTCGCCATGCCGGACGGCGTCACGGGCAAGTCGATGTCGTCACGGGCGCTGAACGTGCCCGTGCCCGGCGTGTACCAGCGGGCGCCCATGTCGACCGCGCCCGTGGCCGGGTCCGTGTAGTCCGACTGGAAGCCCAGCGGCGACGTCGTCCCCGACTGCGCCACCTTCGCTCCGAACGGGTCGAAGGTCGCCGATCCGGTCAGCGCGCCCGTCGGGGACAAGCCGCCGATGACGTCGGCGTGCTGGTCCGTGACCGCTAGCTGACTAGTCCCGCTCGCGCCTTGGGCTTGCAGGTCGCCCCGTACGCCCCGGGCGAACGTCGACGTGCCGTCCGAGGTGAGGTCCAGCGACGTGCCGTCGTACGACAGGGCCTGGTCGTTCCGCGACGACGCCCGATCGAGGCCGTCGTACGCGTACGTGGCCGAGCCCTGCTTCACCGCCCGGTCGAACGCGTCGAACTCCGACGTCGTCGTGCCGGCCGGGCCCGTGCGGGCGTTCAGCGTGCCCCGCGGGCTCCACGTCAGCGTGTCCGGGCCGTCCGTGAGCTGGCGGTTGCGCTCGTCGAACGTGGCCGTGCGGTCGCCCGCCTGGACGCGGTTGCCCGAGGCGTCCCAGGCGTACGACGTCGTCTTGCCGCCGACGGTCCACGATGTCAGGCGGCCCGCCTGGTCGTAGCCGTACGTGTTGTCGCCGGCTCCGGCCACTCCGGTCGTCTTCTTGCCGGTGAGGCGGTCGTCGAGGTCGTAGCTGTAGGCGAGCGCCGCGAGGGACACGCCACCGGTGGCCTTCAGCTCGTCGCTCGTCTGGCGGCCGAAGTCGTCGTAGCCGTACGTGCGAAGACGGCCGCTGCCGTAGTCGATCGACGCGAGGCTGCCCGCGTCGTCGTAGCCGAGCGTCTGCTTGACTCCGGTCAGGCCGTCCTGCTGGGTCGACAGGCGTCCCTGCTGGTAGGTGAACACCGCGGTGCCCGCTTCGTCGACGCGCTGGGTCAGCCTGCCCGACCCGTCGTAGGAGTACGCCGACGTGCCCGACAGCGGTCCCGTGCTCGTGAGCAGGTCGCCGCGGTCGTCGTAGGTGAACGTCTTCTCGCCGCTGGGCGCGTTCACCGCCAGCAGGCGCCCCGCCGGGTCGAACCGCTGGACGCGGTCCGGGGTCTGCTGGGCCGCGCCGGTGCCGGTTTCCAGCGTCAGCCGGCCGAGGGCGTCGAACGTCCGCTGCCGGACGACGCCGCCCGGTGCCTGGACGCGATCCGGACGGCCGGCGAGGTCGTACGAGGTCGTCCACGTGCGGTCCGCGGCGGCCGGGTGGGCCGCCGTGGCCGGTTCGAGCACCGACTCGGGCAGGCCCAGCGCGTTGTACGTCTCGATCGTGCTGTTGCCGCGGCCGTCGGTCGAGCGCGTCCGGTTCCCCGCCGCGTCGTAGCCGAACGACGTCATGATCGACGTCGTGTCGGTGGTGGGCTCCTGCTGCCGGACCAGCAGGCCGCGGGAGTCGTAGTCGAACCGGGTGGTGCGGCCCAGCGCGTCCGACGCGGTGACCTTGTTGCCGTCCGCGTCGTAGCCGACCGAGCTCTTGCGCAGCACGCGCTCGGCCGGGTCGAGGCTGTAGAACCCGGTCGCGCGGCCCGCCGGGTCGTAGCTGACGTACCCGGTGCGGCCATGGCCATCGGACTGGCGCACCTGGCGCCCGGCGAAGTCGTAGCCGAACCGCGAGACCACACCCGCCGGGTCCGTGGTGGTGGTCCGCTGCCCGAGCACGTCGTACTCGTTCTTCGTCAGCTCGCCGGTCGGCGCGGTCGACGACACGAGGTTGCCGGCGTCGTCGTAGCGGAGCTTCGTGGTGTACGCGGCCGGTGCCGGGCGGCGCTCGAGCCGGGTCGCCGTGACCTGCCGCCCGAAGTCGTCGTAGGTCGCTTCCACCCGCGAACCAGTCGGGTCCGTGGTCGAGAGCAGCTCGCCCTCGGTTGTGTAGCCATAGCTCCACACCCCGCCGGGCTGGTCGCCGGCCGCCGGGTCCGGGTCGGTGCGCTCGACCGGGCGGCCGAGCTGGTCGTACCGGTAGCGGGTCACCGCGCCGGCCGGGTCCGTGACGCTCAGCAGGTTGCCGAGGGCGTCGTACTGCCGGGTCGTGGCGGCCTTCGCCGCGGTGGTCTCCCCCGGCTTGCGGTAGTCCGGCGACGCCACCTTCACGATCCGGCTGTCCCGGTCGTAGGTGATCGTCCCGACGTTGCCGTTCGGGTCCTTCGTTTCGGTCTGGTTCCCGAAGGTGTCGTAGCCGCCGGCGACCTCCGGCCGCACCTGCGCGGCCGCCGCTCCCCCGGACTCGGCCGCGACGAGCGGCTGCGTGGTCCGGATGAGCCGGCCGAGCTTGTCGTAGGCCAGGTTCGTCGTGAACGCGACCGGGTCGGCGCCGCGGGCATTGCCGCGCGGTGCGGTGACCGCGGTCATCAGGCCGCGCTCGTCGTACTGGTAGGTCGTGGTCAGCTTTTCGGTCGCGCTCTTGGTCACGGACTGGCTGGTCTGCCTGCCTGCCGTGTCGTAGCCGTATTCGACGGTCTCGCGGTTGCCGAGGTCGAGCCGGGTGCTGTTCGAGCTCTGTCCGGTGTGGACGGTCTTGACGACGTCCCCGCCGGGGCCGTACGTCCACTCGGTCCGGTTCGCCAGCCCCGCCGGGTCGGTGGTTTCCGCCGTCCCGCGGCCCGCGGCGTCGTACTCGAACGTCGTGACGCGGCCGCCGGGCTCGGTCAGCTTGGTCTTCTGCCCCGCGGCGTCGTAGGCGTACTCCTGCAGCGTGACGTCGCGCTTGGGCGCCGCCGGGTTGAAGGGGTCCCGCACGTCGTGGGCGACGACCTTCCAGACCTTCCCGTCCCCGAAGTACCGGTAGCGGGTGGTGCGTCCCATCGAGTCGGTTTCCCGCACGCGCCGGCCCGCGAGGTCGTAGGCGTAGGACGCGAGGACCAGGGTCGGCGCCGAAGTCGTGTCGCCGGCACCGTCGGTGTCGCCCGCCCCGCTCGCCGGGTCGACCGCCTGGCCGTTCCAGGCCCGCAGCCGGACTTCGGCGAGCGCGTTGCGTGCGGTGTAGCCGTACTCGTACTTGTTGCCGCCGGCGTCGACCATCCAGACGCGGTTGCCGAAGGGGTCGTAGCCGGAGGAAGTGACCCCGCCCTCCGGGTCGACGACCCGGCTCGCCCGGCCGAAGTCGTCGTAGTCGGTCGTCGTGACCCGGGCGGCGTCCCCGCCGGTCAGGTCCTTCTCCTCGGTGCGCACGACGTTGCCGTCGGCGTCGTAGCCGGTGAGCGTCTGCGCGGTGTGCGTGACCCCGGTGATCGCGTTGACCACGCCGGGACCGGTCGCGGCGGTCTGGTGCGACCGCGAGTCGTAGGCGTAGGTCGTCGTCACCCCGGCCGGATCCGAGGCGCTGCTTCGGGTTTCCGTCTTCTTGCGGCCGAAGACATCGTACGTGTACGTCGTCGTCAGGCCGGCCGGGTCGGTGACCTTCGCCAGGTCTCCGTTCTTGTAATAGGCGTACGTCGTGACGCCGTTGCGCGGGTCGGTCGTCTGCAGCAGCAGGCCCGCCGGGACGTTGCCGCCACCGGTCGCCGCTTCCGTGCCGGTCGCGTACTGGTGGCGGGTGACGCCGCCGTCCGGGGTGGTCTCCGTGGCCAGCAGGCCCCGGACGCCCAGGTCCGTGTACGTGTACGTCGTCGCGTACGCCGGGTCGTCCGCGTTCGCCGAACGGGCGTCGCGGGTGGACAGGAGCTTGTCGTTGCGCGGGTCCGTCACGTCGGCCGCGTTGAGGTAGTACGTCGAGTACGACGTCTGGCAGTCACCCGGGGCCACGCGGCACGTCTTGCGCGCGGTCACGTTGCCGCGCTCGTCGTTGGTCAGGACGACGGTGTTGCCGAGCTCGTCGCCGATCGTGGTCTGGAAGCCCTTGTCGTCGTAGTCGTAGGTGCGGACGCCCTGGCCGTTGACCGGGCCGCCGACCCACGTGCCGTCGCCGCCGACCGGGCCGCCGCAGTACGACGGGTCGGCCGGGTCCTGGGGTGCCGACGGATCACAGGCCGGGTTTTCCGGCGGTAGCGGGTTGCCGTCGCCGTCGCGGCGGTCCTCCGGGCGGATTCCCTGGCCCAGCGGGGCGATGTAACGCAGGATGCGGCCGCGCACCGGGTCGTAGTCGTAGAAGTGCGGGCGGTTGCCCGGATCCGTGACCTGCGTCGTGCGCACGAGGTTGGTTTCGGTGCCGGTCACGACCGGCTTCCCGACGCGCCAGTGCCCGCCGTCGCGGTCGACGACCTCGGTGAGGCGGTCGGCCGCGGTGTCGTAGCTCAGCTGCGCGGCGACGCGGCCGCTCGGCAGCGTGATCTTCGTGAGCGAGCTGGCCGCCGCGCGCGCCTGGAAGTGCGCGGCCGCGGTCGTCGCGCCGACGGCGTACTCGTAGAACGCCGCTTCGGCGATCTGGCCGGAGAAGAAGCGGCGCGCGTCCGTGCCCCAGGCAGGCCACGCCGACGGCGGAACCGTGTACGCGGCGCCGATCTGGTTGTACACGACGTCGTCGTGCGCGATCTCGCCCTGCGCGGTGCCGACCGCCTTGCCGTCGAGGTAAAGGGTTTGGGTCGCGAGCGCGCCGGAGAGCACCACGTGGTGCCAGGCGTTGTCGTTGACCGTCGTCGCCGACGTGATCGGGGCCGCGCCGCCGTTCCAGAACTGGCCACGCAGCTTGCCGTCCGTGCCGACGTACAGCACCGGCACCGCGCCGCTGGGCGTGCCGCTGATCGGCGCCTTCTGGTAGCCGAAGAGCGGGCCGCCCGCCGTGGTCTTGAACCACATCTCGACCGCGAGGTCACGGTTCTTGCGCACGGTGCCGTCCGGCAGCGTCACCACCGACGACGTGCCGTTGAACGTCGCCGCCGTCCCGGTGCCGGTCAGCGGCCCCGGCTGGCCGAGCGTGACATCCTTGTAGGTCCCGGCGTCCTTGCCGAGCTTGAGCCCGTTTTCGCTGGCGGCCGCGGTTCCGGACGTCTCGCCGAAGCGCCAGAACGACGACGGTCGGGCGTCGACGACGGAGCTGCGGTAGTGCGAACCCGCGGTGTAGTCGTAGCCGGTGCACCCGTTGTCGGGGTCGCACACCTTCGTCAGGCGGTCGCCGTCGTAGGTGTAGGCCCAGGTGAGCTGCTTGCCGTCGATGGGGTCGGTGCTCACCGACGTGATGTGGTTGCCGGTCCACTTGAAGTACAGGATCCGGTCACTGGTCAGGCTGATCGCCCGGCTGAGGTGCTCCGGCGTGCCGTAGTCCAGCTGAACGTGGTGCCCGGCCTGGTCGTAGATCTCGATCAGCCGGCCGTCGGGGCGGAAGCGGTACAACGTGGCCGCTTTGTCGTTGAGCACCCAGCCGCCACCCGCGGCTTCCGGTTCGATCCGGAAGTTCGCCTGCCGGCCGGGCGGCGGCGCGAACGTGCCGTCGCTGTTGCGGCCGAACCGGACCTGCTGGCCGTCAGGGTAGGTGATGACGACGTTGCCCGAACCGTCGTTGTCGGGCAGCACGCGCATGTCGTAGCGGGTCGACCAGCCGGCGCCGAAGGCGAGGTCGGTGCGCGGGTCGAGGCTGTTGTAGGTGCGGGCGACGGTCAGCTCCGGCCCGGTCACCTGCAGCGCGGCGTCGACCGCGCTGGAGAAGTAGTTGCCGGTCTGCGGGTCGAAGTCGCGCTGCGCGCCGCTGTAGGGCGCGTTCGCCAGGTGCGACGTGATCTCCGGCTGCGGCACCGCCGTCAGGAGGTGGCTCGGCGTGAGCTTTTCGCTCTCCGAGTTCCCGTCGTAGGCGAAGACGCGCCACTGGTAGTCCTTGCTCCAGCGCAGCGCGCCGGCCGGGACCGTCCACGTCCGCTTGGTCACGTACCCGGAGTCCACACAGGACACTCCGGTCAGCGTGCCGTCCGGCTTGGCGACGTACTTTTCGCAGACTTCGAAGCGGTACTTGAGGGTCGAGGACACCGGGGCGTCGACGTCGACCGCGTCGGCCCACAGCTGCGGGGTGAGTGTGGGCGCCGAGAAGCCGTTCGGCGGGTACTGCGCCTTGACGATCGGCGGGACGTCGAACACGGTCATCGACAGCCGCGTCGGCGGGATCTGCTCGTCGGTGAACCAGGCGCCGCCGCGGCGCAGCATGCTGAAGTCGAACAGGTATTGGCCGGGCTCGATGGCCTTGATGGTGGCGTCGAGCGTCACCGAAGCACCGCGCGGCACGTCGTTCGGCAGCGACGCGGCTTCGACCGCCCCGACCGGGGCGCCGGCCGCGGTGAAGACGCGGTAGCCGAGCGCGAAGTCCGCCGCGGTCCAGGTGTCGGCGCCGCGGTTGGTGACGGTGATCTTGACCTTGCCGGCCTGCGTGCGGGTCACCGGCGGCTGGGGAACCCCGCGGTCGACGCGGTATTCGGCGTCGTAGGCGGTGTGCGTGACGAACAGGCGTGGCGGGTTCGCCGTCCGGTTGCCGGTGAACTTCTTCCAGCCGTAGGGATCGGTTTCCGACGCGCGGACCGCGAGGCCGTAGTTGACCTGCGCGCCGGTCACCCAGCGCTGCACGAGGTCGCGGCCGCCGGTGCCGAGCGGGATCAGCTCGGTCGCCGACGGGCAGCTCGAAGCGTGCTGCTGGAGGCCGATGTACCCGTGGGCGAAGGATTCCTGCGCGAGCGCGGGACCGAAGGCGGGCCCGGGGAAGCCGGACGCGGTGGTCCACGGCGCGGTGACGCCGTGCACGGTGACCGGACGCGGCTGGCACGACCACGACCAGGTGCTCTTCAGCGTGAGCTGGGCACCGAGGATCTTGTGGTTGCGCAGCCGGCTTTCCACGCCGCTGAAGGAAAGGTAGCTCGCGGCCTTGACCGCCCCGGTCGTCCCGATCTTGAGCTCGGTCGAGCCGTCGAGCCGGGAACCGCCCTGGAACACGGCGGCGCCGTCGGACGCGGTGGTCTCGACGCTGGGGTCGACCTCCACCGGGTAGACGCGCGCGGAGTCCTTGAGCCAGTTCGGGTCCAGCTTGACGCGGAACACGAAGGCGCCGGCGTTTTCGAGCAGTTCGTAGGTCACGCCCTCGGACCGGGCGGGGTCGCCGGTCGCGGGATCCCGCCGGGAGTCGGTCATGAAGCCGGCCGGGATCCGGGCGCGCTCGGCGCCGGACGCGTCAGTGAGGGAGATCCGTCCGTCCACAAGAGACGGCCGGAGTCCCTTCAACCGCAACGGGAAGTCCCACGTCGCCGCGGCGTCCGGCGAGTTCAGGACGAGCGTTTCCTTGACGCCGCCGGGCACCACGGCGAGCCGGAGGTCGGCACCGGCCCGCACGCCGGGGTAGACGATGCGGCTGCCGGAGGCGGCACCGGCCGCCGGCACGGCACCGCCCACGCCGTAGCCGAATTCGTGGTCGCCGTCCAAGGTGACGTGGACGAGATCGGTTCCGCCGGCCTTCGCGGCGAAGGTGAGCCGCTCGGCGTCGGCCGCGTTGGACCAGCCGGTGCCCGCGGGGACGATCGTCGTGTCGATGGGCTGGTAGCTGCCGTCCGGCGCGCGGAAGTTGATCGGTTCCTGGCCGAACTCCGTGGTCAGGGTGCCGTCGGTGTTGGCGTAGGTCTTGTCCGTGGCGGTGCGCCGGTCCGGCAGCTCCCGGCTGGTCTTCTCGTCGAACCCGGTCACGTGCGCGGGCGCGCTCTGGACCTGGACTGCGTTCGCGGCGACCTTCGCCTCACCGGCGGCGACCGCCGGGTACTTCGACTGCAGCGACTTCGGGCCGGCGGTGTTGGCCGGCCCGGCCGGGTCGTCCCCCTGCTCCCCCGCGGTCCCCGCCAGCTGCTTCGGCGCGAGCGCCATCGCCTGCTGGAGGAGGTTCGCGCCGGCGTCCGGCCCGGCCGGGATCGAGGGTCCGACGACTCCCGCCGTCAGCGCGACGACGAGGACCAGCAACACGGCCCGGCCGGCGTGCCCGGTCTTGCGACGTGGAGAAAACATGGGAATCCCGCCTCATCGGTCGAACGACTGCACGGCAAGGGGACGGCCGGGCGGGCCCCGAACCACGTCGGGGCCCGCCTGCCCGCCGGGCGAACTGCGTCAGAGAGCCGGCTTCGGCAGCGGACCGCCGGTGAACGCCGTCGCCGGGCTCGCGCTGCGCGCGACCGCGGTGGTGACCGGGAGACCCGAGCCGAAGGCGTAGGTGACGCCGTCGCTGTCCCGGTAGGTCACCACCACGCCACCGGCCGAGAGCCCGGTGAACGAGGGGTCCGTCGCGGACTGGTAGGCCGCCCCGGTCCGGGAGTCGACCAGCTTCTGCCAGGCCTGGTAGCCGGTGCTGCCGGGTGCGTTCTGCTGGGTCACGTAGACGTAGCCGTCGGTCCCGCGGACGGCCACGTGGACCACGCCGCCACTGTCGACGGCGGCGGCCGGGGAACCCTGCGCGGTGACGCCCGCGAGCGGCTGCCAGGTGCCGGTGAAGCCCGCCGCCTGCTCGCGCTGGGTGACGACCACGCCGTCCGGCTGGACCGCGAAGGCTTCGAGGGTGTTGTCCGGGTTCGCCGTCGCGGCGAGCTTGCCGGTCCACCCGGTGCCGGGTACCGCGCTCCAGGCGCTGAACGTGCCGTTGAGGTAAGTCGCCTTGGTGTAGGTGCCGCTCGTGGTCCGGGCGACGACGTCGATCCCGTCGCCCTGGGCCACCGCGGTCAGGTCCCCGGTCAGCCCCGACGACGGCAGGACCCGCCACGGCAGGAACTGCGTGCTGTTCGCGGCCTGCGGGCGGACCAGCAGACGGCCCGCGCCGTCGACGGCGAACGCCGTGCCGGTGCCCGAACGCTGGACGAGAACGGCCGCGCCGGGCGTCCAGCCGCCGAACCCGCTCACGGCGGGCCAGGTCGTGGTGGCCGCGGCCTGGGTGCTGCTGCGGGTTTCGCTGTCCTGGCCCAGCGCCGTCACCAGCAGGCTGTCGTCGGCGGCCCGGAGCGCGCTCGGCGTGCCGGTGTACTCCTGGTAGCCGGGGACCACCGAGAAGTCCACGATGGTGATGTCCGTCGAGCGCTGGCGCCCGTGGATGAGCCTGCCGAAGCCGTCGACGTAGAAGTGCTGGAGCTTGCCGCCGGTGCCTTCAACGACCGCGCTCGGGGCGTCGGTCACGACCGGGACCGCGGGCCGCGTCGGCAGGCCGGGGTCGACCAGCTTGCAGTCGTCGGTCGTGACGCTCAGCTGGTAGTCCGTGCCGATCGTGCCGACCACCTTCCAGCCCAGCCAGCTGCCGCCGCCCAGGTAGCGGTACCACTTGATCTGCCCGGTGTTCTTGTCCAGCGCGTAGAGCACGTCACCGCCGGCCGAGGCCAGCTGGGCGTAGTTCTGCCAGCCGCCGCTGCCGACCAACCGGGCGTACTCGAGCCACCGCTGGCTGGCCGGGTCGTACTGGAACCGGTAGAGGTCGCCGCCGGGGGTGCGGGCGTAGAACACGCCGGCGCCCGCGCCGACGATCATGTCGTACTTGCTCAGGGTCCAGCCCGTGTCGATCAGCCGGCTGGTCCAGACCTTCGTCGTCTCGTCGTAGCGGAGCCACGCAAGGATGTTGTCGTGCGACCAGTAGAAGTCGCCGGTGGCGTCGACGGTGATCCGGTTGCGCTGCGAGGCCAGGGTCACGCCGTTCCAGCCGGTCGCGATGATCTGGCCGGTGCCGCCGTTCTCCCAGCCGGTGGCCAGCCGCCGCTGGCGCAGGACGCTGCCGTTGTCGGAGATGAGGTACATCCGGCCGTCGGGGCCGGCGAGCGTCTTGCCCGCCCACGTGTAGCCGATCGTCGCGCGTCCCGTCCAGGAGACGGCGCCGGTCTCGGGTTCGTTGTGGCGGTCGAGGTCGAGGTGGGTGTCGGGGAGGGTGTAGAAGACACCGGCGCTGGCGCGGCAGGTGATCGTGTCGGCCGCGGCGGCCACGTTCGCGCCGGTCACGCTCACCGCACCGGTGAAGGCGATGGTGAAAGCGCAGCCGAGGACGGCGGATCTCCGGGCGAAGGGTCTCTGGCGCATGGACTACCCCTTGTCGTGAAAGCGTTTTCGAGCAGCGCGAAAGAAGCCCGGCGGTGTGCCGGGCAGCGGGTCGGCGGTCGGTGCGGGGCCCGGGATTCGGGCAGATTCCCCCGGTGCGCGGCACCTCCCATGCCGCGCGGCGACGAGCTCGCCCTCCCGCGAGCCATTCGATCTCCCCATCCGATCTTCTTACGGAGGCGTTACCCGTTCTTGGGTGATTGCCCCGTTCGGCCCACTACCGAGGTAGGGAAACGGAACCAGGCCGGGCGCCACCGCGAGGGTGGCACCCGGCCCGGTTTCCGTGCGCTGTCTAACGTTCGCTCGACGGCGACACCAGTTCGCTCGGACCGCCGCCGGATTCCCCGGCGACCGCCGCCAGCTCTTCGCCCATCGATTCGCGGTCCTTCGGGCGGGCGTCCTTCGTCAGCAGCGAAGCCACCGCGCCGATCAGGCAGACCACGATCGCGAAGCCGAACGCCACCGCCAGGCCGGACTGGAACGGGCCCGAGATCAGGTTCGGGAAGAAGCTGCGGCCGGTCAGGAAGGACGCCTGGTCCGGCGGCAGGGAGGCGAGCTGGCCGCCCAGGAGCTGCTGGATCGGGTTGTAGCCCAGGAACGCCGCGAACAGCACCGCCACCGCCGGGAGGTTCGCCACCTGGGACGCCGCCGCGTCCGGGACGCCGTGGGCGACCAGGCCGTCGTGCATCGTGGCCGGGAGGCTGCTCGAGAGGCCCGAGATGATCAGGCTGAAGAAGAAGCCGATCGACAGGACCATCGCGGCGTTCTGGAACGTCGTCATCATGCCCGCGCCGGAGCCGCGCGCGTCGGCCGGGAGGCTGTTCATCACCTCGGCGCGGTTGGGCGAGGAGAACATGCCCATGCCGATGCCGTTGATCAGCAGGATCGCCGCGAACGCCCAGTAGTCGAAGTTCACCGGCAGGATGATCAGCAGCAGGAACGTGATCGCCGTGATGAGCAGGCCACCCGACGCCAGCAAGCGGCTGCCGATGCGGTCGGCGAGGATGCCCGACGTCGGCGCGGCCACCAGGAACCCGATCGTCATCGGGAGCATGTAGATGCCCGCCCACAACGGCGTCTGCTCGAACGTGTAGCCGTGCTGCGGGAGCCAGATGCCCTGCAGCCAGATGATCAGGATGAACTGCAGGCCACCGCGGCCGAGCGACGCCGTCAGGTTCGCGATGTTGCCCCAGGTGAACGACCGGATCTTGAACAGCGACAGCCGGAACAGCGGGTTGTCCACCTTGGTCTCGATGACCACGAACGCGACGAGCACCGCGACGCCGCCGATCAGGCAGCTCAGCACCATCGGGCTGGTCCAGCCGGTCTGCGACGTGCCGTGGGGCTGGATGCCGTAGGTGATGCCGACCAGCACCGCGATCAGGCCGACCGCGAAGGTGATGTTGCCCCACCAGTCCATCCGCGCGTGCTTGCGGACGCCGGTGTCGTGCAGCTTGAGGTACGCCCAGATCGTGCCGATCACGCCGAACGGCACCGAGACGAGGAAGATCAGGTTCCAGTCGACCGGCGCGAGCACCCCGCCGACGACCAGGCCGAGGAACGAGCCGGCGATGGCCGCGACGCCGTTCATGCCGAGCGCGAGCCCGCGCTGGTTGGCCGGGAAGGCGTCGGTGAGGATCGCCGAGGAGTTCGCCATCAGGAAGGCGCCGCCGACACCCTGCACGATCCGCCAGCCGATCAGCCACAACGCGGCCGCGTCGCCGCCGAACCACGTGATGGCCAGCATGATCGAAGAAACGGTGAAGACGGCGAAGCCGAGGTTGTACATCCTCGCGCGGCCGTACATGTCGCCGAGCCTGCCGAAGCTCACCACCAGCACCGCGGTGACCACGAGGAAGCCCATGATCATCCACAGCAGGTAGCTGGTGTTGGCCGGTTCCAGGGGGTTGATCCCGATGCCCTTGAAGATGTCGGGGAGCGCGATCAGCACGATCGAGGAGTTGATCGTGGCGATCAGCATGCCCAGCGTCGTGTTGGACAGCGCGATCCACTTGTACCGCGGCCCCAGTTCCGCGATCGAATACGTCCGGCGTTCCGCCACTGTGCAACCCTTCTGCTCGCCAGTCCCTTAGCTAGGCTAAGCAAGTTGCTTGCGTATGGCAACCAAGTGGGGGAAACGCATGGGAGAGCATGATCACAGTGGGTTGACTGTCCTTTGTGGATCCTTTACCGACGCCGGGTCCCGGTGTCTTGAATGAGTCATTCAGGTCACCGGAGGTCTTGAATGACTCATTCAAGACCGCGCGATCCGCGCTCGCGCCTCGGCCGGGCCTCGCCATACCGCCCGGCCCCGAGCGCCCCAAGGCGGCCTTGGTTGCGTCTGACGCACCGAAGGCCGCCTTGGGTGCGCAGGACGCACCGAAGGCCACATTGGGGCGCTCGGGCTAACGCACCAGGCGCCCCAGCACCGCGATTCCCTCTTCGATCTCCGACGCCGTCCGCGCCGCATAACCCAGCACCAACCCGGGCCGCCCCGGCCGCTGCCGGTGCCACGACAACGGCTGCACCTTCACCCCCTCCCCCAGCGCGGCCGCCGCCACCGCGACGTCGTCGACCTCGCCGTCGAAAGTGACCGTCAGGTGCAACCCGGCCGCCGCCCCGTGCACCCGCGCCCCAGGCAGGGACGCCGACAGCGCCCGGATCATCGCGTCCCGGCGACGCCTATGCCGCCCCCGCACCACCCGCAGCTGCCGCTCCAGCTCGCCCGTCTCCATCAGCCGGGCCAGCACCAGCTGGGCCAGCACCGCGTTGCCCAGGTCCGCGAACCGCTTCGCCGCCACCAGGTCGTCCCGGAACCGCGGCGGCGCCAGCAGCCAGCCCACCCGCAGCGCCGGCGCCAGCAGCTTCGACACGCTCCCCGTGTAGCAGACCTCCGGCACCATCGCCCGCACCGCGGGCACCGGCGCGCGGTCGTAGCGGTGCTCGGCGTCGTAGTCGTCCTCCACCACGATGCCGCCGTCGGACACCCAGCGCATCAGCTCGCGGCGCCGCTCGCCGCCCAGGACCACGCCCATCGGGAACTGGTGGGCGGGCGTCAGCAGCACCGCCGGGGACTGCAGGGCGGCGACGCGGACGCCGTCGTCGTCCACCGGGATCGGCGGGGTCGCCAGGCCGCAGTGGTGCAGGTGCTGGCGCGCGCCCAGCGAGCCCGGGTCCTCGACCGCGATCTCGGCGATCCCGTGCTGCCGCAGCACCTCCCCCAGCAGCGTCAGCGCCTGCGCGACCCCGGCCACCACGATGATCTCGCCCGGGTCGACGCGGATCCCGCGGTTGCGCGCCAGCCAGCGCGACACCGCCAGCCGCATCGACGGCGCGCCGCGCGGGTCGCCGTAGCCGAAGTGGGACGGCTCCAGCTCGTCCAGCACCGCCCG
>NZ_JAAGNB010001659.1:0-13784 GCF_010550475.1 Amycolatopsis sp. SID8362 | reverse complement strand
ACCGCGGCCGCCGCCAGCGCGATCGCCGTCGCGAACAGCAGCCAGATCAACGCGCGTGCCTCGCCCGCGGTGCCGCGGCGCAGCAGGAGCGCGACCGCGGCGACCAGCCCGAGCAGCAGGAAGCCCTGGTGCGCGAGCGCGAAGCCGGACAGGTACGGCCAGCCGGTGCCGACCGTCGAGCCGACCCCGGCGCCGAGCTTCGCGGCCAGCGGCGCCGGCAGGTAGTGCTGGTAGAACGTCATCCGCCAGGCCAGCCGCGGGATGAGGAACACCAGCGCGCCCAGCAGGTAGCCGACCGGCGCCCACCAGCTGTGCTGCTTCTTCGCGGCGGCGCCGGCCAGCCACAGACCGCCGAGCACGGCCACGACGAGCCCTTCCGGGCTGGTCATGACCGCGAAGGCGACCAGCACCCCGGCGACGACCGGGCGGCGCGCCGCGAGCGAGTAGCCGACGGCGAGGACGAGCAGCACGAACAGCGGGACCTCGGAGCCGGACGGCCCGTAGACGGCCAGTCCGCCGGCGCTCGCCGTGAGCACCGCGGCGGCGACGCCGATCGCGGCGCGCGGCTCGCTGCCCTCCGCGGTGGCCGCGGCGACGATCCGGTTGACCAGGAAGTAGGCCAGCAGCACGCAGCCGAGCGCGGCGGCGACCCCGAACACGACGGCGGTGGTGTCGACCTCGGCGCCGAACGCGGCCCGCGGCAGCGCGATCAGCACCAGCCAGAAGAAGTTCGTGTAGCCCTCGACGCGTTCGCCGGGGTTGAAGACCGGCCCGTTGCCGTCGGCGATGTTCTGCGCGTACCGGAAGGACACCAGCGCGTCCTCGGTGACGGTCGCGAACAGCAGCTGGTGGAGCAGCGAGAGGCCGAGGGTGAGCGCGAGGACCGTGCCGCGCCAGCCGCGTTCGGCGTCGAGGCGGGTCCAGGACAGGACGACGATCGCGGCGAGGACGAGCCACGCCACCACGACCGCGTAGACCACCCGTCCCCCTCACGTCGTCCCCCGCGTCCGCCCGGCCGGGCGGCACCGCCAGGTTATCGGCCATCGGCGGCGGTGCGTTTCCTTCGGTTTACCCCGGGCGATCGAAAAGACCGAAGATCGCCTACTCCGCGTTAGTCAATCAAGGAAATTCACTCGTCAATATAACCCGATCGGGTGGCAGGTTCGACGGTCGAAGTGACGTCGCCGAAATGCCGGAACGGACTACTCACCCCGCGACGCACGGGCGATCTTCGGCGGCTTACTCTCCACCGTGCTTTCCGTCTGTACCGCCATTGTCGTCATCGCCGTCCCGGGACTGCTGATCGGTCTCGCGGCCGGTTTGCGCGGCTGGGCATTGGCCGGGCTGGCGCCCTTGGCGAGCTACGCGGCCGGCGGCCTGACCGGACCGTGGACCGCGGCGCTCGGCGTGCCCTTCAACGCGCTGACTTACGCCGTTTCCACCGTCGTTTTCGCCGGGGTCGCGTTCGGTGCCCGGAAACTGGCGGTGCGCCGCCGGCCGCCGGAGCCCGAACCCGGGTTGTGGGCGCGCCGCGGGCACGTCGCGGTGGTGGCGTGCGTGCTCGCCGCGGCCGCGGTCGGCATGGCCGCGGCCCTGCTCGGGATGGGCAGGCTCGGCGCGCTGCCGCAGGGCTTCGACGCGGTCTACCACGGCAACGCGGTCCGCTACATCGCCGACACCGGCGACGGCGGCCTGTTCGGCACCGGCCACGTGAACTGGTACGGCGACGCGGCGCCGGTGTTCTACCCGAACGGGTACCACCTGCTGGCCTCGGTGACGTACCGGCTGAGCGGCGCGTCGATCCCGGAGACGCTGGACGCGAACACCGTGCTGCTGCCGGGCTTGCTCGCGTTGTCGCTGGTGACGCTGGTGCGGGAGTTCCGCGGTCGCGCGGTGCTCGCCGGCGCGGTGGCGCTGACGGCGGTGGCGCCGGTGATGGGCGTCTACGAGTCGATGGACCGCGGCCCGCTGCTGCCGTTCGCGCTGGGCGTGGCGCTGACGCCGCTGGGCGCGGTGGCGCTGCACCGGTACCTGCAGCGGCCGGCGCCGGACACCGGGTTCGTGCTGGTCCTGGCCGCGGTAGGCCTGCTGTGCGTGCACTCGTCGACGTTGTTCGGCGGGATCCTGTTCGCCGGGCCGCTGCTGGTGCAGCGCTGGCTCACGGCGTGGCGCCGGATCGGCCGCGACCTGCTCGCGCTGCTGCCGATCGCGCTGGTGTCGCTGGTGGTGGCGTGGCTGCAGCTGTCCGGCGCCCTGGGCCTGGCCAACGGCGCGGTGCCGTACTACGGCTGGCCAAGCGAGTACCGCGCGACGACGGCGCTGGGGGCGCTGCTGGGGTTCCAGCACTTCGAGCCGCACCCGCAGATCTGGCTGTCGGTGGCGTTGTTCCTGGGCATCGTGTTCTTCGCCAGGGCGGGCGCGCTGCGCTGGATCGGCCTGACGGCGGCGGTGACGGGCCTGGCCTACGTCGCGGTGGCGTCGTCGAACGCCCCGATCGTGATGGCGCTGTCCCGCCCGTGGTGGGACGACCCGTACCGCTTCTTCTCGATGGCGGCGATCCCGCTGTCCGTCCTGGCCGCGCACGGCCTGGCGTCGACGCAGGCGTGGCTGCGCGACCGGCTGCCCGCCCGGATCCCGGCGGCCGCGACCGCGGCGGTGGTGCTGCTGGGGTTCGCGCTGCTGTCGAACGGCTTGTACGTCCGCTCCAACGGCGCCCGCGTGTACACCGGCTACCAGGCGGCGGACCCGGCGAAGCAGCGCACGACCCCCGGGGAGATCGCCGCCATGGCGGAACTCGGCCGGCTCGCGCGCCCGGGCGAGTGGGCGATGAACGACCGTTTCGACGGAACGGCGTGGACCTATGCTTTGTCGGGTATTCGCACGGTCGCTGGGCATTTCGACGAAACTTTGCCACCGACGGACGCACGGTTGCTGGCGGACCGGTTCAGGGATTACGCGACCGACCCCGAGGTGCGCGCCGCGGTGCGGCGGTTGAACATCCATTGGGTGATTTTGGGCAAACCGTCTACGGAGCCGGGAAAGCCTTATCAGGCGGGGTTGATCGGATTGGCGGGCGCGCCGTTCTTGCAGGAGGCTTTCCGCAACTCGGACGCGGTGATCTACCGGCTGGTGGCTTGAGGCCGGGGCGCCGCCCGGGCAGCTCGGACGCGCCGCCAGGCCCGCGGAGCGCCAGGCGCTCGGTCCGCTGCGGGCAGGGGCCGAGGTCGGTCAGGCCGGGCGAGTTGTCCACATGTGCGTAAGCCCTGTGGACAACCTGTGGGCAACTCCGGTCAGGCGGTCGTCGTCACCGGGCGGGTCGAGCGGGCCGCCACCGCGGCGATGCCCGCCGTCAGGAGGTCGGCGACCGTGAACATCACCCGGGAGGCGACCGCGAAGGCCGTGGCCTGGCCGACCGTCAGGCCGCTCGCCGTCAGGACCGCTACCTGGGCCACCTCGCGGACGCCGACGCCGCTGGGGAGGATGAACGCGAACGTGCCGACCGTCATCGCCACCGCCATCGCGCCCACGCAGAGCACGAAGCCGCTGAAGCCCGGGGTGCCCACCGAGTTGGCCAGCAGCCAGAGGTGGATGCCCTGCAGGCACCACGCCGCCGTCGAGGCGCCGAAGACCTTGCCGACCACCTTCCAGCCCAGCGGGTGGGCCAGCGGCGGGCGGCGGAGGATGCGCAGCACCAGCGACGTGCCCCAGGTCAGGACCTTCGGGTGCAGCATGACCAGGCCGACCGGGATGAGCACGAACAGCCACAGCGCGCGCGGGCTGTTGCTGAACACCGCCGGGGCCGCCAGGAGCGACACCACCAGCGCCGAGACCACGCCCACGCCCAGCTGGATCAGGGAGCCGGTGAAGATCCGGGCCCTGGCCAGGCCCGCCTTGCGGCCGAGCTCCATCTGCAGGAGGTACGCCCACACCGAGCCCGGTACGTACTTGCCGAGCGAGCCGACCAGGCAGATCTGGGCGCCGCGGGCGTAACCGATCGGCTTGCCGAGGTCGTCGACCATCACCTGCCAGCCCCAGGTCGAGACCATGATCGCCGCGACCAGGGCGAGCAGGCTCAGCAGCGACGACTGCCAGGCGACGTCGCGCAGGGTGTGCCAGAACTCGCCCCAGTTCGAGGCGAGCTGCTTGGCCGCGAAGCCGATGACCAGCAGGATCGCGACCCATCTGACGACGTCGAGGACCTTCGCCTTGGTGGACTTCGGCGGCTTGCCGGCGGCCGGCAAGTCCTCAACTGTCGTCATCGACGGGTCTCCTCAGGCCTGCACCGTGACCAGGCGGCTGAACTCGGAGAGCAGATCGTAACCGTCCCAGACCGCCGAGAACGTCAGGGCGCTGCCGAACGGCACGATCCGGTCGACTCCGCGACCCGCCAGCTCGTGTGCGAACGCCGTCAGCTCTTCGGTGGTAAAGCCGAATTGGCTGACCGTCTGGTCCTTGCGGAGGACGATCGGCACCAGATCGGACAAAGTGGACACCTGGGCGTTGGCGAACGTGCCCGCGCCGAGCCACTCGCGCGGCAGCACCGCCGGGTCGGCCAGCTCCAGGGTGGCCAGCCCGTTGCCGTCGAACGCGATCTCCTTGACCAGGCCGTCGACCGCCGCGCCGTACGCCGACACGCGCTTCTGGACCGCCATCGCGGGCTCGGTGACGTGCTGTTTCACCGCCAGCACCGCGGCCAGCAGGGTGCGGAACTCCTGGCCGGCCTCGCGCGCGCCGGACTCGTCGCCGACCCAGAACACCGCGCGCGGCGACGAGCAGGCGGCCTGGTCGAACCAGTACGAGTCGTTGTAGAAGCCCTCGGCGGCCGCGCGACGCTCTTCCGACGACGCCCGCTGCCAGCCCGCCACCGAAGCGACGGCGAAGGACGAGCGGTCCGGGAACGTCAGGTCGCGCGCGTGCGGCGCGAGCGGGTACTTCCGCAGCGCCGCGACCGAGCCGTCGCCGCCCCAGATGACGCGCAGGTCGGCGGCCAGCGACAGGGCGCCGCTCACCTCGTCACTGCGGTCGTAGGTGACCATGCGCTGGGTAGCCGTGACCGCCTCCGCGACCGAAGCGTCCACTTCGGACAACGCGGCGTTCAGCGCCTCCAGCACCGCCTCCGCGGCACCCGCCGACCGCGACGAGACGCGGACGACGTTGTGGTTGCCCGCCAGCGCCGACAGCGCCCACGAGTAGACGAAGATCGTGTCGACGTTCGCCGGCGGCACGTGGAACACCAGCCCGCGCGGGAACCGCAGGGCGTTCCCCGAAGTGTCCAGAGTGGACAACGCCTTGGCGATCTCGCCCTTGCGCAGGAAGAAGCCGAGCGACGCCAGCTCCGGGAACCGGCGCGCGGTGGCCGGGGCCAGCAGCTTGCGGGCGAACTTCGTGACGAACTCGACGATCCGCGGGTCGCCGACGCGCAGCCGGCCACCCGGTGGCTCGGTGCGCAGCTGCGCGACCAGGTCGCCGGCCGAAACGGCGTCCGCCAGGGGGAAACGCTGGGTCAGGGACGTCATGCCGCCGCTCCCGAGAAGGTGTCCGAACAGCCGCGGGCCTCGGCCTTGGGCAGCCGGCCGAGCACGGAGAAGTGCTTGCCCGGCCAGTCACCGTCGTCGATGCCGTTGTAGACGCCGAGGTCCTCGGTGAGCAGCACGTGGCCCGGGTACGACTTCGGCAGCGTCGAGACGACCTCGATCACGCCCGGCTCGCCGACCGGCTGCTCTTCCCACGTCTCCGGGTTCCGGATCACGACGTCGGCGAAGTCCGGGCAGTACAGCGAGTTGCCGGACGGTCCCTCGAGGAACACGGTGCCGATCTGCTCGATCATCCCGTAGTAGTTGTGGATCCGGGTCAGGCCGGTGTCCTCTTTGAACCGCCGCCGGAACTCGGTGTTGTCCACCGCGCGGTCGATCAGCTTCTTCCAGCCACCGCTGTGGATCAGGATGCCGTTCGACAGGTCGAGGCCGTTGTCCCGCGCTACCTCGTACAGGTACAGCCAGACCATGAACGTGAAGCCGAAGATCAGGAAGGGCTTGTCGCCGTACTCGGCCAGGAACTTCTTGACGGCTTCGACGTCGGGCTTGTCGTTCTCGTCGAGCACGTACGTGTGCTTGCGCCCGAAGTTCGCCATGCCCAGCACGCCCGCGCCGCGCGCGGAGAACGAACGGCGGTTCTTGATGATGCCGATGGTGTCGACCATCAGCATCGGCAGCCGCTCGCCGCCCAGTACCTCCTGCAGGGTGGCGCCGAGCTGCTTGGTCTGCGCGCCCGCCGCCTCCTTGTCCAGGTAGATCCGCGACGCGCCGGCGCCGGTCGTGCCCGACGACGTCAGCGTCTTGAAG
Source organism: Amycolatopsis sp. SID8362 (assembly GCF_010550475.1). Taxonomy (NCBI): domain Bacteria; kingdom Bacillati; phylum Actinomycetota; class Actinomycetes; order Pseudonocardiales; family Pseudonocardiaceae; genus Amycolatopsis; species Amycolatopsis sp. SID8362. The sequence continues at coordinate 7,443 of NZ_JAAGNB010001659.1, read as the reverse complement.
ACCTCGCTGTCCGGCACCGACTTCAGGTCGTGCGTCTTGAACATCCGCACCGGCAGCCACGGCAGCTCCGCGATCGAGCCGAAAGCGGCGTCCGGCGCGATTCCCAGCGACGACAGGATGCGTTCGTAGCCTTCGGAATTCGCCCGGTGGTGGGCCGTCAGCGAGGCGAGTTCGGGCAGCAGCAAGGCTTCCCGATCGGCCTGCGACCGCGTGAACACGCTCATACCCGCCCCTCCAAGGTCCGGTAGTCGATCTTGCCGCTGGCCAGCAGCGGCACGGTTTCGATCGGGCGCACGTCGAAGCCGCTGGCGTGCAGGTGCAGCCGCTCGGACAGCGCCCGCGACGCGTCCTTGCAGATGTCCTTGTCGACGCCCTCGGCGAACAGCACGACCTTGTCGCCGGCGGCCACGGCCGCCACCACGTCGATCCCGACCGCCGCGGTGCGCACGGCTTGCTCGAGGTCGTCGAGGCTGACGCGGTTGCCGAACACCTTGCCGATGCGCTTGAGCCGCCCGGTGATGAACAGGTACCCCTCTTCGTCGAGGTACCCGAGGTCACCGGTGGCGAGCACGCCGCCGTATTCGTCGCCCTTGGCCAGGCCGGACTCGTCGTCCGCGTAACCCAGCATCACATTGGGCCCACGGTAGACGACCTCACCGACAATTTTCGGGTGCGTGGTCTCCGAACCGTCGTCGCGCCGGACCGCGAACTTCCCGCCCGGCAGCGCCGGCCCGGCGGAACCGAGCTTTTCGGCCAGTCTTTCGGCGGGCACCGTCGTCATCCGCGGCGAGGCCTCGGTCTGGCCGTACATGACGTACATCCGGCCGCCGACGGCCAGCATCTTCTCGTTGAACTCGGCGATCAGGTCGTCGCGCAGCTTCCCGCCGGCCTGCGTCAGCGTGCGCAGCGTCGGGTACTTCGCGGGGTCGAACTTGAGCCGCCGCAGCATTTCGTAGTGGTACGGGACGCCCGAGAGGGACGTGACGCCGTAGGTGTTGACCGCGTCCCAGAAGCCGCGGCCGAGCACGCCGGACGGCTCGATCACGATGGTCGCGTCCCGCACCAGGTGCGAGTTCAGCACCGACAGGCCGTAGCTGTAGTGCAGCGGCAGGCAGGTGGGCGCGACCTCGTCGGCGTCGATGTGCAGCACCTGCGCGATGGCGTCGGCGTTGGCCAGTACCGCCTGCCGCGAGAGCCGCACGAGCTTCGGGTTGCCGGTCGACCCGCTGGTCGGCAGCAGGACGGCCAGGTCGGGGTGCGGCTGCACGCCCTCGGCGGAGTCCCGGACCCAGTCGTCGCCCCGCACGGTGTAGCCATCGGGCGCGTCGCCCGAAGCCGACAGCACCGCCGCCGGCCGGAAGCGCGAGACCAGCCCGGCCAGCACGTCGGCGTCCAGCGCCGGGTCGATCAGCGCGATCGCCCGGCCGGATTCGAACGCGCCCAGGTAGGTCAGCACGCTCGGCAGGTCGACCGACATCCGCGCGAACACGACGCCGACCGGCAGCCCGGCCAGCGCTTCCATGGAGCGGCCGACCTCGGCCGACAGTTCCGCGCCCGCCAGCGTGCGGCCCCCGGCCACATCGACCAGCCGGGCTCCCGCACCCAACAGCGTCACAACACCAAGCCTCCGTCGACGCCCAGCACCTGCCCGGTGATGAACGAAGCCTCATCACCCACCAGGAACCGGATCGCGTTCGCCACTTCTTCCGCGCGGCCGAGGCGCCCGAGCGGCGTCTTGCCCGCGTTCTCGGCCTTCGCGTCTTCGCTCAGGCCCGCGGTCAGATCGGTTTCGATCACGCCCGGCGCGACCGCGTTGACGCGGATGCCGGACCGGCCGAGCTCCTTCGCCGCCGACCGCGCGATGTTCGCCACCGCCGCCTTCGACGCCGCGTACACCGTCTGACCGGCGCTGCCGTGCTCGCCGACGATCGACGCGAGCACGACGATCGAGCCGGTCTTCTTCCGCATCATCGCCCGCGCCGCGGCCTGGACGGTGTGCAGCGTGCCGGCGACGTTCGTGTTCAGCGTCGTGTCGACCAGCTCTTCCTTGATCATGCCGAGGAGCGCGTCCTCCATGATCCCGGCGTTCGCCACGACAATGTCGAGCTTGCCGTGCTCCTTCGCGACGCCCCGGACGACCGTCGAGACCGCTTTCGCGTCGGTGACGTCGAGGGCGAGCCCGGACGCCGCGCCCGCCGAAGCGGCCGCTTCCTTGGCGCGAGCCTCGTCGCGGCCGGTGAGCACCACCGTCGCGCCCGCCTCCGCCAGAGCGCGGGCGGTGGCCAGGCCGATCCCCCGCGTCCCGCCGGTGACGAGCGCGACGCGACCGGAAAGATCAGTCATTCTTCGACTGGAGCTCGGTGACCATGTCCACGGCGACCTTGAAGCTCGACATGTCGATGACCTGGTCGGTGTCGAACTCGACGTCGAACTCGTCTTCGATGGCCGCGACCAGCGCCATGTGGCCGACCGAGTCCCACGCCTCGAGGTCGCGGTACTTCAGGTTCTCGACGTCCACGTCGGCGTCGAGGTCCAGCGCCTCGACGAAGACCTCGCGCAGCTTGGGGGCGACATCCGCCATGTTCGTGACTCCTAGTGCTCGTCGCGCGGGCGAGCGTCCCACGCCTTTACCAAGGTAGAGAGGTCGCCGGGCAGCGTGACGTCCGGGAGACCTTCCTTGCCCTTCAGCCACGGCCCGAGGGCTTCGATCGTCTCCTCGTCGAGGCCGCGGCGGGACAGGCCCACGACGTTGACGCCGGTGACGCGGGCCGGGTTGCCGACGGCGATGGTGAACGCGCCGATCTCGCGGCGCACCGCGGAGCCCATGCCGATCATCGCGCCGGGGCCGATCACGACCTTCTGGTGCAGGATCGCGCCCATGCCGAGGTTGGCGCCGTCCCAGATGTGGCAGTGGCCACCGGTGACGGCGTTCGACGCGATCGTCACGGCGTCGCCGACCAGGCAGTCGTGCGCGATGTGGGAGTTGCGGAGGTAGTAGCCGTCGCTGCCGATCGTCGTCGTCCGCCAGGTCCCTTGGTGGACACTCACGTACTCGCGGAGGCGGTTGCGGCTGCCGATGACCACGCCGTGGCCGTCGTGATCCGGGTCACCGACGGGCGTCTCGTCCCAGGCCGCGGGGTGGGGGCGGCCGCGATCCTCGCCGGGCGTGCCGATCGTCACGTGCGGGCCGATCCAGTTGCCGTCGCCGACGCGGGTGGGCCCGACGATCACCGCGAACGGCCCGATGACGTTTTCCTCGCCGAGTTCGACGCCTTCGCCGATGACGGCGGTCGGGTGGATGCGGTTGGCCACGGGTGGTCGTCCGTTCGTCGGCGGCTGGGTACTGGGCGTGCTACCGCGCCCGGTAACGTGTGGCCCGCGTTGTTGCAGGGAGGCCGGGCGCAGAACCGGCGGCCCACTGTACCGGACGCGCCGAAATCGCCTGCCGAGAGAGACTGCCCATGATCCCCATCACTGTGGTCGACGTCCGCGACGCGGAGGACCTCGTCGTCGAGGTGCTGCGCTCCGGCGCCATCGCACAGGGACCGATGGTCAAGCGCTTCGAAGACGCCTTCGCGGCCGTCTCCGGGACGAAGCACGCGATCGCGGTCAACAACGGGACCACCGCGCTGGTCGCCGCCCTCCAGGTCCTCGACCTGAAGCCGGGTGACGAGGTCATCACCTCGCCGTTCACCTTCGTCGCGACCCTCAACGCGATCCTCGAGGCCGGCGCGACCGTCCGGTTCGCCGACATCCGGCGCGACGACTTCGCGATCGACCCCGACGCCGTCGCGGCCGCGGTCACCGACCGCACGAAGGTGCTCATGCCGGTGCACCTCTACGGCCAGACCGCGGACATGGGCAAGCTGGCCCCGCTGGCCGCCGAGCACGGCCTCCAGGTGATCGAGGACTCGGCGCAGGCCGTCGGGGCGTCGTTCGAGGGCAAGCAGGCCGGCTCGTTCGGCATCGGCTGCTTCTCGCTGTACGCGACGAAGAACATCACCACCGCCGAGGGCGGCGTCATCACGACGGACGACGACGTGCTGGCCGACAAGCTGCGCGTGCTGCGCAACCAGGGCATGCGCGCCCGCTACCAGTACGAGGTCGCCGGGCACAACTACCGGATGACCGACCTGCACGCGGCCGTCGGCATCCCGCAGCTGGCGAAGCTCGACCAGCTGACCGCCGCCCGCCAGGCCAACGCGAAGCGGCTGTCCGAGGGTCTCGCGGGCACGCTGGGCCTCGACGTCCCGAAGGTGCTGCCGGGCCGCGAGCACGTGTGGCACCAGTACACCGTGCTGGTCGGGCCGCACGCGTTCCTCTCGCGCGACGAGCTGGCCGCGGCGCTCACCGAGCGCGGCATCGGCAACGGCATCTACTACCCCAAGATCGTCTTCGACTACGAGTGCTACGCGGGTCACGACCTGATCCCGGGCGCGCGCGTCGAGGACTTCCCAGTCGCGAAGGCCGTTTCGGAGCAGGCCCTTTCGCTGCCGGTGCACCCGCACCTGACCGAGTCCGACCTGGACACCATCATCGAAACCGTTCGCGAGGTACTGGGCGCATGACGCATCGGATCGCTCTTGTCGGTACCGGGAACATGGGTTCCCTCCACGCTCGCGTGCTCGCCGGGAACGAGCGCGTCGACCTGGTCCGCGTGATCGATCCGCGCGAGGAAGCGGGCAAGGCCGTCGCCGACCGCTACGAAACCCGGTGGACGCCGGAGATCGGCTCGCTGTCCGATGTGGACGCCGTCGTGCTGGCGTCGGCCACCGAGGCGCACTACGACCTGGCGCAGGAGATCCTCGGCCAGGGCAAGCCGATGCTGGTGGAAAAGCCGGTCTGCAACAGCTTCGAGAAGTCCCAGGAGATCGTGGGCCTGTCGGCGAAGAAGGACGTCCCGCTGATGTGCGGGCTCCTGGAGCGCTACAACCCGGCGGTCATGACCGCGCGGGCGCTGGTGAACGAGCCGGTGCACCTGATGGCCCGCCGCCACGGCCCGTACGCGCCGCGCATCAAGACCGGCGTCGCGTGGGACCTCCTGGTGCACGACGTCGACCTGGCGATCCAGTTCTTCGGCGGCGCGACCCCGGCCCGCGTGACGTCCGGCGCGGGGTACTTCCACCCGTCGTCGGTCGAGGGCGCGGAGGACACCATCGAGACGGTGCTGTCGTTCCCGACCGGCCTGGCCACGGTGTCGGCGTCGCGGCTGGGCCAGAAGAAGGTCCGCTCGCTGGTGGTGTCGGAGCTGGACCGGCTGATCGAGATCGACCTGCTGCGCCGCGACGTCACGATCTACCGCCACGTCTCGCACGACTCCGTCACCCCGGACGGCCTCGGCTACCGCCAGCAGACGGTGATCGAGATCCCGGAGCTGGTCACCGCCCGCGAGCCGCTGGCCACCCAGCTGGACCGCTTCTGCGACCTGCTGGAGGGCAAGGTCGACGCCGACACCGAGCGCGACCTGATCCTGCCTTCGCACCACGTGGTCGAGCAGGTGCTCACGCAGGCTGCGGCCTAGCTGACCGGCGCCGGGAACGCGGCCGGGCTCCGGCTGCCGTCGGGGCCCACCGCGCGGACGCCGAAGAAGACGTTGTCCTTGGACAGGTCGATCTTCGCCGTCCGCGCCGGGCCGACGTCGAGGGCGTGCGTCCAGTCCGGGGCCGTCGTCTCGCGCCAGACGACCTCGTAGCCCGTGGCGCCCGGGGTGGCGTCCCAGAGCAGTTCGGAGTCGTTCGTCAGCGCGGCCGTGCGGATCTTCACGCCCTTCGGCGTTCCCGGCGCCGTCGCCAGCGACCACAGCGCGGCGCCGTTGACCCGCGCCACCCTGGCGATGAACGGGAAGTCGCAGAACTCCGGCAGATCGCCGTACTGGACACCGTTTTCGACGCGGACGTCCTGGTGCTGGTGCGCGAAGTCCTCGTTCGGCTCGGTGAACCGCGCCGCCGGGTAGCCCTGCTCCAGGAAACCGATGTGGTCGCCGCCGCGCAGGTAGCGGTCGCGGCGGTAGATCACGCGGACCGTCATGCCGGTCGCGTCGTTCTCCGCCACCGACTTCACGAACCGGGCCAGCTGCCGCGGCGGGGAGTCGTTCTCGCCCCCGATGCTGCGGCGCAGGTTCGCCTCGGCCGGCGTCTCCGCGGTCGGCACGCCCTCGGCGAAGAGGCGGATCGTGAACGGGTCGCGCGTGCCGTCGTCGGCGCGGCTGGACCCGACGATGTCGTCGGTGAACATCGCCTGGACGTCGGTGCCGGCCGCCTTGAACTGCTTCGCCATGAACCGCGAGCCGTACAGGCCCTGCTCTTCGCCCGCGACGGCGGCGAAGACGATCGTGGCCGCCGGCTGACGGGTCGAGAGCACCCGCGCCAGTTCCAGCGCGACCGCGACGCCCGAAGCGTCGTCGTCCGCGCCCGGTGCGTCCCCGGTGAAGTCCATGACGTCGGTGCGGCGCGAGTCGTAGTGCCCCGAAACGACGTACACGCGTTCCGGGTCGGTGGACCCGTGCAGCGTCGCGACGACGTTGGTGATCGTGGTCGGCACCGGGATCCGGTCGGCGGGTGGCTGGACGTACGACTGCAGCTCGACGGTCAGCCGTCCGCCGGAAGCGGCCGCGATCTGCTGGTACTGCGCGAAGAGCCAGTCGCGCGCGGCGCCGATGCCGCGGACCGGGTCGTCCTGGGCGGACAGCGTGTGCCGCGTGCCGAACGCGGCCAGCCGCCGGACGGTCGCTTCGATCCGCCGTTCGTCGACCTGGCGGAGCAGGGCTCGCAGCTGGGGGCCGGGACGCTGCGGGCGGACCGGGCCGCCGGGGCCGCGGTCGCCGAGTTCGGTGGCGCCGGCCGGGGCCGCGGACACCGCCAGCCCGAGTGCGGCCGTCGCGGTGAGGAACGCTCGTCGAGAGGTCACGGTGGGTTTCTTACGCCCGCGGTGCCCCGGCGGGTACCGCCTACTTGGTGAGCCGCTTCCCGGCGGCGTCGTAGGCGATCAGCGGCGTCAGGACGGCGGAGTTCGGGACCACGACCGGGTCGAACCAGAAGACGACCACGTTCGGGTCCCCGGTCCACCGCGCCAGGCTCGCGTCGACGGTCTTGCCGTGCACCGTCGTCGTGATCCGCGCCGCCTGGCCGGCGAAGTAGCCGAAGACGGGGATGACCTCGTTGCCGGAGAGCTCGCCGCCGTCGGTGGCGTGGAAGCCGAACGACCGGTCGGAACCGTGGAACTCGTTCGTCATCAGCACGGACTCGAGCGTCTGCCCGGAGCGGAACCCGGCCACCAGCCCGAAGTGGATGTCCGGCAGCTCGGGCGCGTCGACCGCCCGCGCGAAGAAGACGATCTCGCCGCGGGCCGTCTTGATCCCGGTCCCGATGACGTCCCCGATCGGCTGCTCCGCGGCCGGCGCGGCGGTCGACGGCGCCGACGTCGTCGACACGGGCGCGGGCGGCT
>NZ_JAAGNB010001602.1:0-12403 GCF_010550475.1 Amycolatopsis sp. SID8362 | reverse complement strand
CGCGCAGGTGTCGGGCCCCGCGGCGGGCCTGGCACTGCTGGACGGCGTCGACGTGGCGCACCGGGCCGACGCGGTGCGCGCGCACCTGCTGGAGGAAGCGGGCCGCGCGGCGGAGGCGCGGGAGTTCTACCTGCGGGCGGCGGCCCGGACCGGGAGCGGCCCGGAACGCCGTTACCTGCAAGCGAAAGCGGACCGGCTCAGCGGCGACCCGACGACGTGAATGACTCATTCATGTCGCCGGACGACATGAATGAGTCATTCACTGCATCGCGCGAGCCGGGGTGTGGACCTCAGCGGACCACGATGCCGGTCGCCGGCTCCGGGGCCGCCGGGACGTGGAACAGCTGGGCGAACAGCTCCAGGTCGGACAGCTCGCCCTCGATCGCGATCTTGCCCGAGCGCAGCGCCGTCGGCGCGGTGAGCTGGCCGCTCATCAGGTCCAGCAGCGCCGCGCCGTGCACGGCCTTGATGACCAGGTCGGCACCGGCGAACCGGCCCTCGCCGACCTTGACCGCGCCGTCCTCGACGAGGGCGTGCACGATCATGCGGTCGTCGTAGCGGATCTCGAAGTTGATCTGGACGCCTTCCGCGCACTCGGCGCGGAAAGTCGTGTACAGCGACAGGATCGCCGCGTCCAAGGTGAACACGTCGTCGGCGCCGGGGGCGTGCAGCGAGCGGGCGCCCCAGAGGCCGAGGTCGAGCAGGATGTGGTCGAGCTCGCTGCCGTACTGGGTCAGCTCGTAGACCAGGCCCGCGTCGAGCTCGGCGCGGACGCGGCGGCGGATCACGCCGGTCGCCTCCAGTTCGTTGAGCCGGGCCGACAGGATGGACGGCGGGATCTTCGGCAGGCCGGCCTGCAGCTCGTCGTAGCGCTTCGCGCCGAGCACCAGGTCGCGGATGATCAGCAGCGACCAGCGCTCGCCGATGAGCTCGAGCGCGCGGGCGACGCCGCAGAACTGGCCGTAGGCACGGGTGGGTGCAGTGGGCATCGAACGTTCCTCACTTCTTTCTCGGGCGATCCGACGGGTTCGGCGGGTGCCGGGGAAGTCTGGGCGGATCAGCGGTGGTCGCCTTCGGAGATCAGCTCGCGGTGCAGCGTCTGCAGGTCGTCACAGGGTTCGACGCCCAGCTCGCCGGCCAGCCGGGAGCGGAGTCTGCGGTAGACGGTCATCGCGTCGGACCGCCGTCCGCTCCGGCCGAGCGCGCGCATCAGCTGCCCGTGCAGGGCTTCGTCGAGCGGGCTGCCGGTGGTCAGCGAGCGCAGCTCGCCGATCAGCTCGCGGTGCCGTCCGCCGATGATCTCCGCTTCGATCCGCAGGTGCAGCACGCTGCGCCGCTGCTCCAGCAGCTCGGTCCGGTACGCGGACAGCACCGGTCCACAGTGGACGTTCGCGAACGGGGTGCCGGACCAGAGGTCCAGCGCCGCCCGGTAGGCGTCCGCGGCGGCCGAGTGGTCACCGGCGTCCTGGTGCTCGTGCCCGATCTGCTGCAACCGGGTGAAGTCGTGGGTGTCGACCTGCGCCGGATCGATGTGGAAGGTGTAGCCGGACTGCTTGGTGGTCAGCATCTTCTCGCCGTCGACCGCGAGCCCGTTCTGGTCGATGCACCGGCGGAGGTGGTAGACGTAGGTGTGCAGCGTGGTCCGGACCGTTCGCGGCGGGTTGTCCGACCAAAGCTCCCGGATCAGGGTGTCGATGTGTACCATCTTCCCCGGTCGCATCACGAGCACGGCCAGCAGTGCCAGCACCTTCGGGGTCGTCGGAGCGTAGTCGATTCCTCCACGCAGCACTTCCAGCGGCCCCAGTACGGTGAAGCGGACACCACCCTGGTCCGGCTCGTCGGTTCGCCGCTGTTCGGAGTACATGGCAGGCCTCCAGCATCATCAATGCGTCCTCGCGCTCCCCAGTTCGTGCCGCGCGGGTCGGTGGACGGCCGAACTCCGGGCTTCTATCCGAATGTGACAGAGCGGGGCCCTCGCGGCCAGTGAACCGCCCACCAGACTCCTTGTGCGTTCGCCCCGTCCCCGCATGCGTTTCGCACGGCCCGGATGTGCGTCGCGCACCCGCGGCCATCCGGCCGAACCTGGGAGGCGGGCCGTCGAGGGGGTCCCCGGAACGGACCAAACGGGACTCCCGGCCGACCGCGGACGATCAAGGGCGCGGGTGTTGCGCACGCCGGATCCGGGTGTTGCGCACGCCACACCCGGGCGGAACTCCCGCGCCCGGGTAGGTGTCACGCGTCCGGGTCGGACGGACATCGGCATTCCTCGATCGCTCGTCGATCGATCTGCGAGAAGTGGCGTCTTCCCTGGCACCAGGAGAACCAGGAGAACTGCCATCAGGGGAATTCGAGGTTTGGACTGATGATGTTGCGCTCTATAGCGGCTGTCGGGAACGACAGCGAGTTCGGCGAACCGCGCCGCGAGCCGGCGCTCGAGCGAGTTGAGAAGTCGGTCCGGCCCGCCGTCCTGCAAGCGATCTCGTCCATCCAGGAGCGGTACTTCGAGCCGATCACGCTGGCCGAGCTGGCGTCCGAGGTGTTCGTCAGCCGGTTCCACTTCTCCCGGATGTTCGCCGAGGCGACCGGGGTGACCCCCGGCCGGTTCCTCACCGCCGTGCGCCTGTTCGAGGCCAAGCGGCTGCTGCTGACGACGTCGCTGAACGTCTCGGACATCGTGTGCAGCGTCGGCTACAGCAGCGTCGGCACGTTCACCAGCCGGTTCTCGCGGGCGGTCGGGATGACCCCGACGCAGTACCGCGAGCCGCAGGTGGCCGAGCTGCTCGTGGCGATCTCACCGACGTTCCAGCGGCTCCCGCCGCTGCGGACGCTGCGCGCGGCCGGCCGCAGCTGCGCCTCGCTGCAGACCGGCTCCGGCGTGCTGTCGCTGCAGCTGGACATGCCGCGCGGCTCGGCGCCGGCGGACACCCTGGTCGGGCTGTTCGCCGACCCGGTGCCCCAGTGCGGCCCGGTCGCCTTCGGCGGCATGGCGAACATGAACTCCGGTGAGCTGACCATCCACGGCGTCCCGGCCGGGCGGTGGACGGCGATCGCCGTCGCCCAGCACCAGGCGGGCACGGCCGGGCCGCGGTTCTCGATCGGCTACTCGCCGGTGCAGGTGGCCCCGCACGGCCAGTCCACCGGCCGCGTCGGCCTGCGCGCGCCCGCGTCGACCGACGCGCCGATCGCGATCACCCTGGCGTCGAAGCAGTCGCCGTTCACCCAGCGCATGCTCGCGGCCCAGCGGCCGCACCTGCGCGCCGTCGCCTGATTCCCTTCGACGAGTAAGGACCGCTACGACGATGTCCACTGTCATCGGAGTTCTGCGCAAGAAGGTGCTCGCGCCCTCGCTCGCTTCGGTCGGGTTCGCCGACCGCGGCTTCCCGGTCACCCACACCGACGCGACGGCCCGGCTGGAGGCGGTGCCGCAGGCGGTGGTGTGCGGGTTCGAATGGGCCATCGAAGGTGCTTCGCTGTGGGAGATCGAGCGCCGCCTCTCGCTGATCGAGCCGGAGCAGCGCGGGTTCGCCTACGAGGGCGCCACGATGGGCTACACGATCCTAGACGCGATGCCCGGCGGCGGCCGCGACCGCACGCGGGAGCTGCTCGAAGGGCCGGGCCGCCCGCACATCTTCCTGACCTACATCGGGATCGGCTTCGCGATGGCGCGGCTGCCGCGTCCACTGTGGAAGAACATCCTGCCCGAGCTGACCGGGGTGCCCTACCACCCGGTGATGAGCTGGCTCGCCGTCGACGGCTTCGGCTTCGACCGCGCCTACTTCGACACCGGAAAGTGGGTCGGCGAGCAGGCCGAGCCGCAGCCCTACCCGTGGGCGGGCCGGCCGGAGTACTTCGCGCGGGCTTTCGACCAGGGCGTCGGCCGGGCGCTGTGGTTCATCAACGGCGGCAACCCGGAAGCGGCGGCCGCCGCCGTCGGGCGGTTCGCCGAGCGGCGCCGGGCGGACCTCTGGAGCGGGGTCGGGCTCGCGGCGACCTTCGCCGGCGGCAGCGACCAGCACGGGCTCGGCAAGCTGCGGCGGCTGGCCGGCGAGCACTACGACGAGCTCGCGCTCGGCGTGGTGTTCGCGGTCAAGGCCCGCACGTACTCCGGCTACGTCCCGGCCCACACCCACCTCGCGGCCGGCGTGCTCACCGACCTGTCGGTGCAGGGCGCGCAGAACCTCGCGGACCGCACCGAGCGCGCCGACGGCGAGGACGGCCCGGAACCGGCCTACGAACTGTGGCGGCAGCGGATCCGCGACGAATTCGACGTGGCCGCCCGGCGCCGCGCGAGCTGACGCGATTCCGCATTCGCGAAGAGCCCGACTTCTCCCACGCAAGGGTGGAGTAGAGCGCTGACCAGCGAATCTGTGACCGTAGAAGGCGAAGAAGCGACACCTTCCTATTCGACCCGTAAGGGGGAGAGTGCGTTGGGCAATGGTTGGCGCGCGCTCAGACGCCGCATCCTGACACCAGATGTCTCGGAGACTTCGCTGGAGAAGCGGGGTTTCCACCGGAAGAGCCCAGCCGCTCAAGAACGACTCGAGACGGTCGGGGAGAAATTCCTCCTCGGGTACGCGCACGCGGTCGAAGCGCGGTCGGTCGAGCAAGCCGAGGAATGGCTCGAGCAGATCCCGACGCAGTTCCGCGGCTTCGCCTACGAAGGCGCGGGAATGGGGTACGGCGTCCTCGACGGGCTCCCGTTCGGCAAGAGCACGAACATCGCCGAATTCCTCGCCGGGCCCGGCGAGAAGCACGACTACATCATCTACGTCGGCGTCGGCTGGGCCATGTGCCGGCTCCCGCGGTTCGCGTGGCCGAAGGCGGCCGCCTTCGACCCGCTGCTGCGGTGGCTCGTGCTCGACGGCTACGGCTTCCACCAGGCGTACTTCAAGACCGGGAAGTACATCCGGCAGCAGTACCAGCAGCCGGGCTTCTCCTGGCCGGACAAGCGGTACGACGGCTATGCCCTGCGCGCCATCGACCAGGGCATCGGCCGGGCGCTGTGGTTCATCTGCGGCACCGACGTCGAACTGGTGACCAAGACGATCGAGGAGTTCCCCGAGTCGCGCCACGGCGACCTGTACGCGGGGGTGGGGCTGGCCTCGACCTACGCGTGCGGCGTCACCGCCGACGAGCTGGGGGAACTGGTCGACCGCGCCGGGATCCACCACGGGCAGCTGGCCCAGGGGAGCGCCTTCGCCGCCGAGTGCCGGGTGCGCTCGGGCCTGATGATCCCGGAGACCGAAATGGCGGCACGGGCGATCTGCGGGATGTCCGCCGAACGCGCCGCGGCCATCACCCAAGAGGTCCGGCCGGCCGTGGTCGTCGACGGTGACGACGTCCCGGCGTTCGAAACCTGGCGGCAGCGGATCGCCGAAGAAGTGCTGACCCACGGAGGGAAGAACAAATGACCGCGACCTTCGGCTGGCTGCGCAAGCAGCTGGCGGGCATCGTGGCGCTGGTGCTGGTCCTCGGCCTGCTCCTGGTCGCACGGCTGCCCAGCGTCTCCGCCGCCGAGCAGGACAAGATGGCGGACAAGTTCCACTTCACCCCGATGACGATCGCGCTGCCCGCGGCCACGAAGTCGCAGTCGATCCGGACGGTGAACAAGGAGTACGAGCACATCGCCGCGTGGATCTCCTCGGTCGGCGCCGCGATCGCGATCAACGACATCAGCGGCAGCGGCAAGCCCAACGACCTCTGCCTGGTCGACCCGCGCAGCGACCAGGTCGTCATCACGCCGGCGCCGGACTCCGGCCCGCGGTACGCGCCGTTCGCGCTCGACCCCGCCCCGGCGCTGCCGACGTGGGACTACATGGCGCCGATGGGCTGCGTGCCCGGTGACTACAACGAAGACGGCCGCACCGACATCCTGGCCTACTACTGGGGCCGGACGCCGGTCCTGTTCCTGCAGAAGGCCAACGCGACCAAGTTCGACGCGTCGGCGTTCCAGCCGACCGAGCTGGTGCCGGGCAACCACCGCGGGGCCGACGGCAAGTACAACGGTCCACTGTGGAACACCGACTCCGTCACCATCGGCGACTTCGACGGCGACGGCCACGTCGACATCTTCGTCGGGAACTACTTCCCGGACAGCAAGGTCCTGGACCCGAACGCCGACGGCGGCATCACGCTGAACCAGTCGATGTCGCACGCGACCAACTCGGGCGCCAAGTACATCTACCGCTGGACCGGCGCCACGGCCGGGGCGAACCCGAGCGCGAAGTTCGCCGACGCGTCCCAGGGCATCCCGGAAACCGCGCGGCTCGGCTGGACGCTGGCATCCAGCGCCACCGACGTCGACGGCGACAGCCTGCCCGAGCTCTACATCGCGAACGACTTCGGGCACGACCACTTCCTGTACAACAAGTCCACGCCGGGTCACATCGAGTTCGGCGAGGTCAACGGGGTGCGCGGGATCGCCGACCCGAAGTCGAAGGTGCTGGGCCACGACTCCTTCAAGGGGATGGGCGTCGACTTCGGCGACCTGGACCACGACGGCCTCTACGACCTGTTCGTCAGCAACATCACGACGTCGTGGGGCATCGAGGAGTCGAACTTCCAGTTCATGAACCAGGCCAAGGACAACGCGGACCTGACCCGGCAGTTCAAGGACGGGGTCGCCCCCTTCCACGACGACAGCGCCGAGAAGGGCACGGCCTGGTCCGGCTGGGGCTGGGACGTCAAGATCCAGGACTTCAACAACAGCGGGGAGAACCAGATCGCCCAGGCGACCGGGTTCGTCAAGGGCCAGGTCAACCGCTGGCCGAACCTGCAGGAGATCGCCACCGCGCACGACGGCCTGCTGTCCAACCCGTTCTGGTGGCCGAACGCCCGCGCCGGTGACGACATCGGTGGCGACCAGACGCTGCACTTCTTCGTCAAGAGCCCGGACGGCCGGTACGTCGACCTCGCGCCGAAGCTGGGCCTGGCCGTGCCGGTCCCGACCCGCGGCATCGCCGTCGGCGACACCGACGGGGACGGCCTGCCCGAGTTCGCCGTGGCGCGGCAGTGGGAGCAGCCGATCTTCTACCACAACGACAGCCCGAACCCCGGCAAGTTCCTGCAGCTGAAGCTGACCACCGACGCCCCGGTGGCGCCCGGCCCGCTGCCCGCGGCCGGCCCGCCCGCGATCGGCGCCGAGGTCACCGTGACGGGCCCGGACGGCCGGAAGTACCTCGGCCGGGTCGACGGCAGCAGTGGTGAGGCCGGCCGGCGCAGCTTCGACGTCCAGATCGGTCTCGGCCAGAAGGTCTCCGGCCCGTTGAACGTCCACCTCCAGTGGCGCGACCGGACCGGGCAGCTGCGGACGCAGGACCTGAAGCTGGCGCCCGGCCAGTACTCCTACCAGCTCGGTACCCAGGCTAAGGAAGCGAAGTGACCGGCATGGCCACCCCGACTCTGACCAAAGTGGACAGCGCGCCACCGAAGCGGACCAACAAGGTCATCACCGCGCTGCGGCGCTTCGCGATCTCGATCACGATCTTCAACATCGTCGGCTACACGTTCCTCGGCTTCGAGCAGCCGTACCTGTACCCGTTCGTCGCGCTGGCGACCGCGTACACCACGGAGATCCTGCTCGAGATCATCAACGCCCGCGTGACCGATCGCGCGGTCCGGTTCAAGGGCAACGGCTTCCGGGGGCTCGTGGAGTTCCTGCTGCCGGCGCACATCACCGGGCTCGCGCTGAACATGCTGACCTACGTCAACGACCGGATCCTCGTGATGATGTTCGGCGTCGTCGTCGCCGTCGGCGCGAAGTGGGTGCTGCAGGCCCCGGTGTACGGCCGGATGCGGCACTACATGAACCCGTCGAACTTCGGCATCACGGTCATCCTGCTGGTGTTCCCGTGGGCCAGCATCGCCCCGCCGTACCACTTCACCGAGCAGATCCCCACCTGGGGCGGCTGGCTGATCGTCGGCATCATCCTGGTGTCGGGCACGGTGCTCAACGCGCTGCTGACCAACCGGATGTGGCTGATCCTGGGCTGGCTGAGCTTCTTCGTGGTCCAGGCCTTCGTCCGCGGCTGGATCTTCGGCACGTCGATCCCCGGCGCGCTGGCGATGGGTACCGGCGTCGCGTTCGTGCTCTACACCAACTACATGGTGACCGACCCGGGCACGTCGCCATCGAAGCCGGTCTCGCAGTTCGCCTTCGGCTCCGGCGTGGCGCTGGCGTACGGCTTCTTCACCGCCGTGCACGTGGCCTACGGGCTTTTCCTGGCCACCGCGACCGTCTGCCTGATCCGCGGGATGTTCCTGTGGGGCCTGCACTTCTCGAACAAGGCGCGCATCAAGTTCGAAGCCGACCAGGCCGCGCAGAAGGCGAAGCTCGAACTCGCCGCGGCCCCGCCGGCGGACGACGAGAAGCCGGGAGCCGTCGCGGCATGACGGGTCCCACGGACGACACCCGGGCGGCGCGCACCGCGCCGCCCGGGCCGCCGCGCCGGGCGACGATCCGGTTGCTGAAGCAGCTCTTCACCGACCGGCTCGCGCTCATGGGCGACAACGCCGAGGCCTACGGCGACGTCGTCCGCATCGCCATCGGACCCAAGGCGATGTACCTGGTCAACCACCCGGACCTGGCCAAGCACGTGCTCGCGGACAACGCCGCGAACTACCACAAGGGCATCGGCCTGCAGGAGGCCCGCCGGGCCCTCGGCGACGGCCTGCTCACCAGCGACGGCGACACGTGGAAGAAGCAGCGCCGGACCATCCAGCCGGTGTTCCAGCCCAAGCGGATCTCGCGCCAGGCCGGCATCGTGGCGTCCGAAGTGGACGGACTGATCCGGCGGCTCGCCGCGCACGACGGGCCGGTCGAGATCCTGCACGAGATGACCGGGCTGACCCTCGGCGTGCTCGGCAAGACGCTGCTCGACGCCGAACTGGGTGGGTACGAGACCCTCGGCCACTCGTTCGAGGCCGTGCAGGACCAGGCCATGTTCGAGGCGGTCACGCTGAGCATGGTCCCGCAGTGGGTGCCGCTCAAGAAGCAGCTCCACTTCCGGACCGCGCGCGAGGACCTGCGCCGGATCGCCGACGAGCTGGTCGACCAGCGCCTGGCGAACCCGGTCGAGAACGGCGAGGACGTGCTGTCCCGGCTCATCGCGTCGGGTTCGGAAGACGGCGCTTCGCGCGAACGCATGCGCGACGAGCTGATCACCCTGCTGCTGGCCGGGCACGAAACCACGGCGAGCACGCTGGGCTGGGCGTTCCACCTGATCGACGAGCACCCGGAGGTCGCCGAGCGGCTGTACGCCGAAGCCGTCGAGGTGCTCGGTGACCGGCTGCCCGAGTACGAAGACCTGCGACGGCTGACGTTCACCGTCGCGGTGGTCGAAGAGGTCATGCGGCTGTACCCGCCGGTGTGGCTGCTGCCGCGGATCGCCCAGGCCGACGACGAGATCGGCGGGTACCACGTGCCCGCCGGGTCCGACGTCGTCGTGGTGCCCTACACGCTGCACCGGCACCCGGGGTTCTGGACCGACCCCGAGCGCTTCGACCCGGGCCGGTTCACCGCCGCGGAGCGGCCGCCGCGGTACGCCTACCTGCCCTTCGGGGCCGGGCCGAGGTTCTGCATCGGCAACAGCCTCGGGGTGATGGAGGCGGTGTTCGTGCTCGCCATGGCCGCGCGGGACCTCGAGCTGCGCAAGGTGCCGGACAAGGTCGTCGAGCCCGAGGCGATGCTCTCGCTGCGGGTGCGCGGCGGGCTGCCGATGACCGTGCACCGCCGGGAGCGGACGCGGCGGTCCGAAGCAGCCTGACGTCTACTGTGGACATTCGATGAGGAGGTAGGCCGGTGCAACCCGAGGCCACCGAAGAAGAACGCGTCATGAACATGACCCTGGAGGCGTACGCGGACACGATCGTGCCCGGGGAGAAGCGGTTCGACGGCGACCGGGCGGTCGCCGGGGCCGCGCCCGGTCCCGGCTCGGTCGCCGCGGGCGCGCTCGAGCTGCTGAACTTCGACGCGACCGGCGTCACGGCCGGCCTGCCCTACCTCGCGCAGTCGCTCAACGACCACGCGAAGGCCTACGCGGGCGAGGTGGAGCTGGAGCTCGACCACGACGTCGCGCCGTTCGTCGCGCTGCCGTACGAGCACCGCCGCGAGCTGGTGCACCGGCTGACCACGCCGGGGCACCCGGAGAAGGACGGCTGGGTCAGCCTCGCGCTGTTCTGCAACATGGCCTTCGACAGCGCCGCGCACAAGCACACCGCCGAAGCCATCCGCGAGGGGCACCCCGGCCTGCTGGCGCTGGGCTACCAGGCGCCGGACGCCGACGGGTTCTGGCGGTTCCCGAAGTACGGCTACGGCCGCAAGCTGGCCGAGCTCCACCCCGACACCACGCCTTCCGGGAGCCCCGCATGAGTGCGATCGACAAGACCGACGTCGTCATCGTCGGCAGCGGTTTCGGCGGGTCCATCCCGGCCTACCACCTCGCCGCCGGCGGGGCGAAGGTGACCGTGCTGGAGCGCGGGCCGTGGCTGGCCGCGGCCGACTTCGAGCACGACTACCTGCTCGGCTCGTCCTACACCCGCGCGTTCGACTTCGTCGTCGGCGACGGGATGAGCGTGCTGGGCGGCAACTGCGTCGGCGGCGGCAGCGTGGTGTACTTCGCGGCGATGCCGCGTGCGCCCCGCTTCGTCTTCGAGCGCCACGGCAGCATCGGCCGCCGGATGTGGCCGTCCGTGATCTCCCGCGACTCGCTGGAGCCGTGGTACGACCGCGTCGACGAGTCGATCCCGGTGTCCAAACAGGACTGGAGTGACGTCTCCTACGCCGGTGGCCTGTGGGCCGCGGCCTGCAACCACTCGGGGCGCACGGCGAACCCGGCGCCGGTCGCGGTGGACAACGACACCTGCGTCAACTGCAACTTCATGATGGCGGGCTGCAAGTTCGACGCCAAGCGGTCGATGCTGACCAACTACCTGCCCGCGGCCCTTTCGCACGGCGCGGAAATCCGCCCGCTGCACGAGGTTGAAAGACTCGAGCGCACCGAGGACGGCAGCTACCGCGTCCACTTCGACATCGTGGACGAAGAGGACTACCGGGTGCACACCGGCACCGGCGTGATCGAGGCGAAGGTCGTCATCATCGCCGCGGGCGCCGGCGCGACCCCGGTGATCCTGCAGCGCTCGGAGGCGGCGCTGGGCGAGATGCCGCACGGCGTCGGCCGCTACTTCTCCGGCAACGGCGAGCGGCTCAACACCGCGATCATCGACGAGGACCGCGTCCGCGAGGTGCTGGGACTGTCCCGTGAGGACGGTCCGGTGTACTCGGCCAACCACATCGGCAAGGGCCCGACCGTCGCGAACTGGGACAAGCTCGACGGCTCGCTGCCGGAGTATGAGCGGTACTCGCTGGAGCAGCTCTACTTCCCGCCGGGCCTGGGCACGATCCTCGCGCAGGTGCCCGGCGGCGAGGAGCCGCGCTGGTACGGGGCGGAGAAGAAGGAGATCCTCAAGCAGTGGGCCAACTGGCTCACGATCTTCCTGATGACCGAGGACGACAACGAAGGCGTCTTCGGCACCCCGCCGCCGACCGGCAACGCGTACCGGATTTCGCAGCAGATGCTCGGCCGCGGCCCGCTGCGCTACGACCCGACGGAGAACACCCGCCGGGGCTGGGCGCTCGCCGACGCCGACTGCAAGGCGATCATCGAGAAGGACGGCCTGGCGAAGGTCTCGCCGTGGACCAACGACGTCGTCGGCGCCTACACGGTGCACCCGCTGGCGTCCTGCCGCATCGGCGACGACCCGGCGACGTCCGCGCTGCACCCGAACCACGAGCTGCGCAACCACCCGGGCATCTTCGTCACCGACAGCGCGTCGGTCCCGGGCGCGCTGACGGTCAACCCGGCGATGACCATCGCCGCGCTGGCCGAGCGGTCCATCCCGGGCATCGTCCGGGAGCTGCAGTCGCGCGGGGTCGACGTCAAGTACGGTGCGCCGGCCCCGGACGGCTCGATCACCGGACGGCGCGCGGTGTCCAAACTGGACCTGGTCGCCGGGAACTGAGGCACGCCACCCACGAACTCGCGCACTTGCCGGGACCGCCCGATGTGGCGTTCGGTGCGTCCAACGCACCGAACGCCGCATTGGGTGCGTTGCGAGAGCCTGCCGGGCGACCGCGAGGGCCGTTCGGAACTTCGCGTACTCGTCCGGGGCGCGCGGGTTCCGGCGAAGGCGTGCCGGGGCGGCTCGGGCTGTCCCGGGCCAACGCGAAGACCATCACGAACTCGCGCACTCGTCCGGGTGCGCGAGTTCGGCGTTTCAGGAGGAGGGGCCATGGCTCCGGGGCTGGTCAGGATCGCGTTGCGGCGGACGCTGCGGGACGTGAAGTACGTCGACGTCGTGCGCCCGCGGCGGGCGCGAGGGCTCGTGAAAGCCGTCTACCGGCAGG
>NZ_JAAGNB010001554.1:0-69084 GCF_010550475.1 Amycolatopsis sp. SID8362 | reverse complement strand
GCTGCCGGCTGACCTGGTCGAGCCGCGCGCGAGCGCCGAAGCGGGCAGCCAGCTGGTCTGGTTGGGCCGCGATCGCGCGAGGAGCGCCGCAGCGCGCGGCCGGCTGATCGGTCCGCTCAGCGGTCCGCCCGCTTGGGCTGTTCCCGAGCCGGTCCGACGATCACCCGGGTGAGCGAATTTCGGGCGAGCACCCTGGTCGACCTGCTGAACGCCCGGGCCCGGCAGGACCCGGACCGCGAGCTGGTCCGCTTCGACGACGGCACGCGCCTGCGGATCGGCGACGTCGACGACGGCTCCCGCACCCTCGCCGCCCGGCTGCGCGTCGCGCCCGGCACCCGGGTGCTGACCTGCGTCCGCCCCGGCCGCGCCGCCGTCGAGCTGCTGTTCGGCCTCGCCCGGCAGGGGGCCGTGGAGGTACCGCTGGCCCTCGACGTCACACTCCCGGCCGCCCAGTCGATCCGGCGCTCCACAGGCGCCGAGCTGCTGGTCGCCGGCACATCCGCGCTCGCCGCGAACCCCGGCCTGCTGAACCTGGCCGAGCGGGTCGTCCTGATCCGCGAGGACGACCCGGCGCCGTCAGGGCACCCGTTCCTCGACGAACTGCCCACCGCCAGCCGACGGGAACACCGGCCGCAGCCGGGGGACGCGCTCGTCGTACTGTCCACTTCGGGCACCACGGGCCGGGCCAAGGCCGCCGAACTCCCCCACTTCGCCGCCATCCGGCACGCGCGGCGTGTGGCGGCGACCATGGGGTACGGCCCCGGCGACGTGCTGCTCAACGTCTTCCCGTGGAACCACGTCAACGTCCGGCACACCGCTCTTCTGCCCGCCCTGCTGACCGGCGCGCGGCTGGTCGCCCACCGCCGGTTCTCCGCTTCCCGGTTCTGGGAGATCTGCCGCGCCGAAGGCGTCACGGCGTTCAACTTCATGGGCGCGATGCTGGCCATCCTGGACCGCCGGGGCACCGACCACGACCACGCCGTCCGCCTGGCCTACGGCGCCCCGGCACCCGCCGAACTCGCGGCCCGGTTCCTCGACCGCTTCGGCGTGAAAGCCCTCGAGGCGTACGCCAGCACCGAACTCGGCGACGTCGCCGCGAACACCCCGGATGACTGGCGCCCGGGCACGGCCGGCCGCGTGGTCCCCGAGTACGAAGTCGCGATCCTCGACGAAACCGGGCAGCCGCTGCCCCACGGCGAAACCGGGCAGATCGCCGTCCGGGCCAAGCTGCCGGACATCCGGTTCCGCGGTTACGCCGGTGACCCCGGTGCCACCGCCGCGGTGCTGCGGGACGGCTGGTTCCGCACCGGCGACCGCGGCCGCCTCGACGCCGACGGCTACCTGGTCTTCGCCGGCCGGCGCGGCGACGTCGTCCGGCGGCGCGGGGAGAACATCGCGACCTGGGACGTCGAGCAGGTGCTGCGGGCACTGCCCGGCGTGGTCGACGCGGCAGCGGTCGGGGTCGAGTCGGACCTCACCGAGCAGGAGCTGCTCGTCGTCCTGGCCACCGACCGCGCCCTCGACGGGCCCGCGGTCCGGGACTGGTGCCGCACGCGGCTGCCGCGGCACGCCCAGCCGCGGTACGTGCGCATCGCCCGCGAACTGCCGCGCAACGGCAGCGGCAAGGTCGTCAAGGCGCTGCTTCCGTCCACTGTGGACGAGTCCGTGTGGGACGCCCGGTCCGCCCAGTGAACCGAGACGGACCGCCCCCACGGCCCTGCTGCCTACGGTCGCCACGACATCCCCGTTCCGCAGGAGGGCCCCGTTGCGCGTACTCGACCTCACCGACGAACTGGCCCGGCAGGGCGCCCGGCTGCTGGTCGGGCTTGGCGCAGACGTCGTGCGCGTCGACGACGACCTGACCGGCCCCGAGCGGATCCACTGGCACGCCGGGAAGAAACTGGCCACGAATATCGACGAACTGGCCCAGGAAGCCGACGTCGTCCTGGAGAGCGGTCCGGTGGCGAAACTCCGCGGCCTGCACGCCGACGGGACGTCCCGGTGGCCGCACGCCGTCCACGTGGTCGTGACGCCGTTCGGGCTGACCGGCCCGCGCCGCGACTGGCTCGGCGGCGACCTCGTGCTCGCCTCCGCCGGCGGGATGACCTGGCTCGGCGGGAAGCCGGACGGCCCGCCCAAGCCACCCCCGCGCGAGCAGGCCTGCCAGCTGGCCGGGGCGCACGGCGCGATCGCCGCCCTGCTCGGTGTCCTAGCCGGGGCCGGGCAGTTGATCGACGTTTCGGCCCAAGAGGCGGTCGCCGCGACCTTGGAGACGGCCGCGATCTCGTGGATCCACGCGGGCAAGTTCCCGGTCCGCAACGGCGGCGTCTACGAGCACGTCGCGCACCGGATCTTCAAGGCCGTCGACGGGTACGTCGCGGGCGGCTACTCCGGCAGCGAGCGCATGTGGACCGGCCTCCGCGACTGGCTCGCCGAGGAAGGCGAGGCCGGTGACCTGCTGGACGAGCGGTTCGGCGACCAGGCGGTGCGCTGGGCCGAACGTCCGCACGTCGACGACGTGATCGCGCGGTTCGTCGCCAAGCGCACCGCGGCGGAGGTCGCCGAGCAGGGCCGTAACCGCGCCCTGCCCTGGGCCGAGGTGACACCTCCGGTCGAGCTGACCCGCAACCCGCAGCTGCGCGACCGGCAGTTCTTCGTCTCGGTCGACGGCACCGAGGACGCCGGCTTCCCCTGGGACGCGCCTGGCCTGCCACGGCCGGTGACGCTGTCCCCGCTCACCGAAGGCCGCTGGACCAGCAGCCGAGCCGAACGGCGACCGGCGAAGAGCCGCTCGCTCGACGGCGTCCGGGTGCTCGACCTGACCTGGGTGCTGGCCGGGCCGTACGCGACCAAGATCCTCGCCGAGCACGGCGCCGACGTGATCAAGGTCGAGTCGAAACACCGGCACGACCCCACGCGGTTCTCGACGTCCATGCGGCTGCGGCCGGACGCCGGGCCGGACGACTCGGGGTACTTCCTCAACTTCAACCGCGGCAAGCGCAGCCTCGCGCTCAACCTGCGCACGTCCGAGGGCCAGGCGGTCCTGCGGGAGCTGGCCGCGCACTGCGACGTCGTCGTCGAGAACTTCAGTCCCGGCGTGCTGGCGAAGTGGGGCCTGGACTACGCGTCGCTACGGGCGATCAACCCGCGGGCGATTCTGGTGTCGATGTCCGGCGTCGGGCACACCGGGCCGTGGCGGAAGGCCGTCACGTTCGCCGACACGCTCGCCGCGATGTCCGGGCTGTCCGCCGAGACGGGCGAGCCACCGCAGGGGCTGGTGTTCGGGCTCGGTGACATGGTCGCCGCCAACGCGGCCGTGCTGGGGGCTCTCGACCTGCTGATCCGCGGCGAAAGCGGCCACGTCGACCTCTCGCAGCTGGAGGCGATGGCCGCGACGATGGGCCCGGCCGTGCTCGACGCCGGAGTCGCCGTCCCGCACGGCGTCTACCCGGCAGCCGGCGACGACCGGTGGGTTGCCATCACCGCGCAGAACGAGGCGCAACGGGCCGCGCTGCGGAACTTGGCGGGGTTGTCCGAGGACGACGCCGCTCTCGCCGCGTGGACCCGGACTCAGGACGCCGGCGAACTCGCCGCCCGGCTGCAGGCCGCCGGTGTCGCCGCGGCCGTGGTGGCGACCGGCCGCGACCTCGTCCAGGACGAGCACCTGGCCGAACGCGGCTTCTACGTGCGCCTCGACCACCCGATCGCCGGAGCGGTGTTGCACGAAGGCATCGTCGCCCGGCTCACGGCGACGCCGGGTGCGCTCACCTCGCCCGCTCCCCTGCTCGGCCAGCACACCGAACCGGTCCTGCGCGAGCTGCTGGGTTTCGACGACGACCGTCTGGCGGCCCTGCGCGCCGCCGGGATCACCGAATGAGAGGAACACGCATGCCGGTCCTGACCATCACCCGGGACGCCGGGGTCGCGACGATCCGGATCGACCGGCCGCCGGCCAACGCCGTGAACCCGGCCCTGATCGCGGAGTTCCTGGAGGTGCTGCCGCCGCTGGCCGAGGACCCGGACGTGCGGTGCCTGGTCATCACCGGTACCGGGAAGTTCTTCATCGCCGGGGCGGACATCGCCGTCATGCGGGATCTGTCCGACGCCAACCAGGCCGAGATGCGCGGCTGGATCGACGTCCAGCGGCTCTTGGAGCGGGCTCCGAAGCCGGTGATCGCCGCCATGAACGGCCACGCCCTCGGCGGCGGCGCGGAGCTGTCGCTGGCTTGCGACCTGCGGATCCTTTCGGCCACGGCGAGCTTCGGGTTCCCGGAGATCGCGCTCGGGCTGTTCCCCGGCGCCGGGGGCAGCCAGCGGCTCCCCCGGCTCGTCGGGCCGCATCGGGCCAAGCGGCTGATGATCGACGGCACCCGGCTGTCCGCCCAGCAGGCCCTGGAGTTCGGCCTGGTGGACCGCGTGGTCGACCCCGGGCTGTTCGAAGCGGCGGTCGCCGAAGAGGCCCAGCTGCTCGCGGCCAAGCCGACCGCGGCGATCGGGATCCTCAAGCAGGTCGTCGACGAGGGCTACGGTCTGCCGATCGAGGACGCGCTGCTGCGGGAGGAGAAGGGTGTCGCGGAACTGACCCGGACTGAGGACGCCGCGGAAGGCCTCCAGGCGTTCCTGGACAAGCGCCCGCCGCGGTTCATCGGACACTGAAAAAGGGGCGGCGCCATCACCGGCGCCGCCTCTTTTCATCAGTACTGCGCGACCATCGGGGTGTCCACGCCGAGGTCGCCGATCGTGCCCGCGCCGCCGGGGTCGCCGAGGGGAGCGTCCCGGCCGGGCAGGGGCTGCTCGAAGAACGCGATGGAGTCGGTGACGAACACCGTCTTGCTCTCGTCGCCGCGGGCCTTGCGGTCGACGAAGATGGCGTCCACCGGGCATTCCGGTTCGCATGCGCCGCATTCGATGCATTCGTTGGTGTTGATGTAGCTCTTGCGCTCGCCGACGTAGATGCAGTCGACGGGGCAGACGTCCAGGCAGGCGCGGTCGGTGACGTCGATGCAGTTGGCGCCGATGACGTAGGCCATGGGTTTCCTTCCGGGGTCAGGAGTTCTCGGTCGAGTGGCCGGGAAAGAGGGTCAGCTCGGAGTCGAGGGCGACCGCGGCGTTGTTGACCGCCGTCGCGACTTCGCCGAAGCCGACGGACATCAGGCGGACCTTGCCCTCGTACTCGGTGACGTCCCCGGCGGCGTAGACGCGGTCGAGGCTGGTGCGCATCCGCGAGTCGACGAGGATCGACCGGCCGCGCAGCTGCAGCCCCCAGCCGGTCAGGGGCCCGAGGTTGCTCACGAACCCGAGTGCGGCGATCACACTGTCCACTTCGAACAGTCGTGGCCGTTCTTCACCGCGGACGCGGACGTGGGCCAGCCGCAGCGTCTCCTCACCGCTAAGCGCTTCCACTTCGGCGTCGGTGACAATCCGCGTGGCGCCCTCGGAGACGGCCGTGACGCTGGCCGCGTGTGCGCGGAACGCCGAGCGCCGGTGCACGAGGGTGACGGACTTCGCGATCGGCTCCAGGGCCAGGGCCCAGTCGACCGCGCTGTCGCCACCGCCCACGACCAGCACGTTCTGGCCGGTGTGCGCGTCGGGATCGGTGACGAAGTAGCTCAGGCCCCGGCCGAGGTAGTCCTCGCCGGCGGGCAGCTTGCGCGGGGTGAACGTGCCGATCCCGGCCGTCAGGATCACCGCCCCGGCTCGGATGACCGAGCCGTCGGACAGGGTCACTTCGGGGCGGCCGTCCTCGGCGCGGCCGAGCGCCACGGCTTGGCGGCCCAGCAGGTATTCGGGGTTGTATTGGCCGGCCTGGTCGAGCAGGGCGGCTACGAAGTCGCGGCCCCGCACGCGCGGCAGCCCGGCGACGTCGAGGATCTCCTTCTCCGGGTACAGGGCGGCGATCTGCCCGCCCGGCTGGGGCAGCCCGTCGACCACGACCGTGCGCAGCCCGCGGAAGCCCGCGCAGTAGGCGCCGTAGAGCCCGGTCGGTCCGGCGCCGACCAGGAGGATGTCGGTGTCGAGGGACATGGGTCCTCCGTGAAGTGTCGAGAGTGGACAGAGCCGGACAGTAGGTGGGCGCGCCGCGGCGGGCCTGGATCGTGGACCGGTGAGCGGACCACGTCCCGGTTTTCGGTCCGGGTTCGGTGAGCGGACCGGAGGCGTTGGCCGACCGGTCGAGTGGTGGTGGACTCGCGTCGGCTTCGGCACAACGAACTTGGAGCGGTCATGAGCGTGCAGAACGGGGAGACGGCCACCACCCCGGCCCGGCGGAGCCGGCGACCGGCGAGGCTCCCGGGCCGGCAGGACTGGTCGAGCTGGCCGCACTACCAGGCCGCGGCGGCCGGGTTCCGCGGCTACTGGTACCCGGTGGGGTATTCGTCGCGGTTCACCGGCAAGCCCCGGCAGATCACCCTTCTGGGCCAGAAGATCGTGCTGGTGCGCGACGGCGGCAGGGTGTACGCGCTGAAGGACCGCTGCCCGCACCGCGGCGTGCCGCTGTCGGAGGGCAACCAGCAGTTCCCGGGCACGATCTCGTGCCCGTACCACGGCTGGACGTTCGACCTGAAGTCCGGCGACCTCAAGGCCGCCATCACCGACGGCCCCGCCTCACCGATCTGCGGCAAGGTCAAGCAGCCCACGTACGCGGTCGAGGAGCGGCTCGGCATGGTGTGGGTGTTCGTCGGCGACGGCGAGGAAGCGCCGCCGATCGACGAGCAGCTGCCCGAGGAACTGGTGCACAACGAGGCCATCGTCGGGTCGCGCATCCAGCCCCGCGAAGGCAACTGGCGCTTCGCCTGCGAGAACGGCTACGACGAGGGCCACGCGAAGTACCTGCACCGCACGGCGTTGTGGCGGCTGTTCAAGGCGATGCCGGTGTGGAACGAGACCCGGATCGTCCAGCGCGGCCGGTGGATCTTCCGCGTCCAGGACAAGCAGTACTGGACGGCCGACTTCCCCGGCCTCGGCAGGTGGGACAACCAGGCGTGGTTCAAGCTGCGGCCGCCGAAGGAGGTCGGCAACGTCGGCAACACCAGCACGCACCGCGAAACCAACCCGGTGATCGCGGCGCAGGAGTTCCCCGGCTTCGCGTCGGTGAGCATGCCGGGCGTGCTGCGGATCGTCTACCCGACGTTCATCCACTACGAGTTCTACGTCCCGGTCGACGCGGACAACCACCTCTACGTCGGCGTGCTGGCGAGCTTCCAGCGCGGGCTGAAGGCGTTGCCGTTCTACGCCAAGTACCTCGGGTTCGTCCGGTGGCTGTTCCACGGCCAGTTCTCCGGGCAGGACAAGTGGATGGTCGAGGTGACCGACGCGCCGCCCGAGAAGCTGTACCGGCCGGACGACTCGCTGCTCAAGTGGCGCAAGCTCGCCGAGGACACCTGCGAGGAGCGGGTCGACCGGCTGGCCGGGCAGGGCGTCACCGTCCCGGTCCCGGAGTCGGACTGATGGCGCGCGTGGTGCTCGGCGTCGGGGCGTCCCACTCGACGTTGATGAACACCCACTGGGACCAGGTCGTCCACACCGACCGGGCGGAACGCTTCCGCGACGCACTGCGCGAAGCACGCGACGAGATCGCCGCGGCCGAGCCGGATCTCGCGATCATCGTGGGATCCAACCACTTCCGCGGGTTCTGGCTGGACATGATCCCGCCGTTCACCCTCGGCGTCGGCGAAGTCATCGGTTCGGGCGAGGCGAAGACGCCGTCGGGGCCGCAGAAGACGGCCCCGGAGTTCGCCCAGCGGATCGCCGAGGACCTCGTCGAGCGCGGCACGGAGGTGGCGATCTCGGCGCGGCTGCAGATCGACCACGGCCAGACCCACGCGATCCAATACCTGCTCGACGACATCGCCGTTCCGGTGGTTCCGTTGGTGGTCAACGTCTTCGCGGCGCCGCTGCCCCGCCCCGACCGCTGCGCCGAGCTGGGCCGCAACCTCGCTTTGGCCATCGCGGCCCTGCCCGAGGACCTGCGGGTGGTCGTGATCGCGTCCGGCGGCCTGTCACATCAGCTGCCCTGGCCCGACGACTGGCGCGCTCCCGAGGGCGAGGACGAGGAGTTCCTGGTGGAGGCGTGGCTCAACGGCCGTGGCGACTGGGAGAGCTACGACGGACGCCGTCGCGAGATCATCACCGCGGCCCGCCCGGTGCTGTTCCCCGAGTTCGACGAGGCCTTCCTGGCCGACCTCGAACGCGGCGAACTCGAGAAGTACACGTCATGGACGACCGAGGAGATCGGCAAGGCGGCTGGCAACGGTGGTCAGGAGCTGCGCACCTGGCTCGTCATGGCCGCCGCCCTGGGTTTCCAGCCGGGCCGCGCGCTGGCCTACTCACCCATGCCGGAGTGGCTGACCGGGATGGGCGTCGCGGTGATCCGGCCATGACGGCCCTCGACGCGGTCCTCGACTGGATCACCGAAGACCGGCTCCGCGAGGCAGCCCGTGCGGTGACGGCGATCCCGAGCCCGACCGGCCGCGAAGCCCCCCTGGCCCGGCTGCTCGCCACGCGGCTGTCGGCGGCCGGGTTCACGGCCGAGGCCCAGCACATCGACGAGTTCCAGGCCAACGCCGTCGGCCGGCTCCGCGGCTCCGGCGGCGAGGATCTGATGCTGTACGCCCCGATCGACACCCTCACCACCGGACAGCCCGAATTGGACGTTCCCTGGATCGGGCCGGAGCTGCGGCCGGACATGCAACCCGAGCCCCGCGACGAAGGTCCCTTCGTCACCGGTCTCGGAGCGAGTAACCCCAAGGGTCACGCGGCATGCATCCTCGTGCTCGCCGAGGCTCTGGGTGCGGTCCGGCCCGAGCTGGCGGGGGACGTCGTCGTGGCGTTCGGCGCGGGCGGGATGCCGACCAACGCCGTGGAGGCGCCGGGCTACCCCGCCCGGGCCAACACCGGGCAGGGCGTGGGCTGCTCGTTCCTGCTCGAACGCGGCTGGCACACCGATTACGCGGTGATCGCGAAGCCCGGGGATTTCGTCGCCCATGACGAGGTCGGGCTGTGCTGGTTCGAGATCACCGTGCCCGGCATCCACACCTACGCCGGCAGCCGCCACCGGCTGCCCTACCGCAACCCGATCGTCACCGCCGCCGACGTCGTGACGCGCCTGGAACGCTGGCTCGCCGACTACCCGGCCCGTCACCGCACGGCCACCGCGGCTCCGCAAGGCGTCATCGGATCGATCGCCGGCGGCTGGGAACGGATGCTGGCCGTCACCCCGGCGGCCTGCCGGATCCGCCTGGACGTGCGGATCGCCCCGGGCACGACGCCGTTGTCCGTCAAGCGGGAGCTGGCCGCGTTCCTGGACCGGTTCGACGTAGAGCTCGAAATGGTTCTCGCCATCCCCGGCACCAGCACTCCCCCCGACTCGCCGATCGTGCGGACCGCGATCGAGGCGTGGGAAGCCACTTCCGGCCGTCCCCACGAACCGGTGCCGGACAACAGCGGGGCCACGGACGCGAACATCCTGCGCGCCCGCGGCATCCCGACCGTCCGGACCGGCATGCCGAAGGCGACCTCCGAGGACTTCAGCCGCGGGATGAACACCGTCGACGTCCGCGCGATGCGCCGCCTGTGCGAGGTGCTCGCCCGCACCACCCTCTCCACCACCGGGAAGGAAGCAGCATGACCCCACCCCCCGAGAGCCACTACGCCGACGGCGGCGGTGTCACCTACCACTACCACGACCTCGGCTCCGGCCCGGACACCGTGTTCCTGCACGGCGGCGGCCCCGGCTGCACCGGGTGGAGCGACTTCGGGCCGGTGGCGCCGCTGTTCGCCGAAGACCGGCGGTGCCTGCTCGTGGACATCCACCAGTACGGCCGCTCGGCCAAGACGCCGATCACCGGCCCGATGTGGGACCACCACGCGGCCAAGACCGTCGCCCTCCTGGACACGCTGGGCGTCGAGCGCGCCGACTTCGTCTGCAACTCCTGGGGCGGCACCATCGCCCTCAACCTGGCGGCGAAGTACCCGGACCGGGTGCGCTCGCTGGTCGTCACCGGCAGCATGCCGGTCTTCTACGGGCCCCTCGCCCCGCTGCCCGAAGGCGGCCGCCGCGGTCGCAACGCCCGCGACGCCTACTACGGCGGCGAAGGCCCGACGCGCGAGAAGATGCGTCGGCTGATCACCAGCCTCGAGTGGTACGACGGCGATCAGCTGCCCGAAGAGACCCTCGACCTGCGTTACGAGCAGAGCCTCGACCCGGGCGAGCGCGAGCTGGCCGCGATGTCGGACTCCCCGCGCGGCGACTGGCAGGATTTGACCGGCGAGCTGGGCCGAATCCAGGCGCCCACGCTGTTCATCTGGGGCATGCAGGACGCGTTCCTCACCCCCGACTACCCGCTGATGCTGGCGCGCATGGTGCCGAACGGCAACCTGCACGTCATGGACCACGTTTCCCACCACCTGCAGGAAGAACGCCCGCACGCCTACCACGCGGTGGTCGACGGGTTCTTCCGGTCCCTGGTCCCGCAAGGAGTTCCGGCATGAAGGTCCTGCTCGCCATGACTCTCACGGCCGCGACGCTCGCCGCCCTGCGCAAGCTCGCGGCCTACAGCAACACCCAAGTCCACCGCATCAACACCAAGGAGCACGCGTGAGCATCTGGACCGAACTCTCCCCGATCGCGCACCGCGTCGAGTACGTCGACGCGGCCGGCGTTCCCACCCGGACGCTGCGGGCCGGGAACCCGGACGCCGAAGCCGTCGTGTTCCTGCACGGCACCAGCGGGCACCTCGAGGCTTTCGCGCGCAACATCGTGGCGCACAGCGAATTCGACGTCCACGCGATCGACATGCTCGGCCACGGCTACACCGGCAAGCCCGCCCAGCCCTACGAAATCGCCGACTACGTCAAGCATCTCCTGGACTACTTCGACGCCGTCGGGATCCGCGCCGCGCACATCGTCGGCGAGTCCCTCGGCGGCTGGGTCGGCGCACGGGCCGCCGTCGACCACCCCGAGCGGGTGCTGAGCCTGCAGCTGCTGTGCGCCGGCGGAACCGTCGCCAACCCCGAGGTCATGGAGCGAATCCGCACCAGCACGAAGAACGCCGTCGCCACCGACGACGTCGAGCTGACCCGCAAACGCTTGCGACTGCTCATGGCGAGCGAAGAGAACGCTACCGAAGAACTCGTCGAGGTTCGACACGCGATCTACCACACGCCGGAGTTCGTGGCCAATGTGGACAATCTGCTTTCGCTGCAGCAGATGGAACGGCGACAGCGCAACCTGTTGCGTCCGGAGCAGCTGGCCCGCATCACGCAGCCGACGCTCATCGTGTGGGGCCGCCAGAACCCGTTCGGCGAGGTGCCGGAGGCCACGAAGATGCACGAGAACATCCCCGGTTCGCAGCTGGAGCTGTTCGAGGAGTGCGGGCACTGGCCGCAGCACGAGCAGGCCGCCCGCTACAACCCGCTGAGCGTCGAGTTCATCCGCAAGGCCGCCGCGTGAGGGCCGCGCGGTTCCACACCTGGGGCTCGGCCCCGGTCGTCGACGAGGTCCCCGAGCCGACGCGCGGCGAGGGCGAGGTGCTGGTCGAGGTCCAAGCCGCGGCGGTGGCTCACCTGGACGTCACCGTCGCGAGCGGCACCTTCAACCTGAAACCGCCGCTGCCCTACGCCGGTGGCGTCGAGGGCGCGGGCGTCGTCGTAGAGTCCGATGTGGACTCCGGACTCCAACCGGGTGATCAGGTGATGCTGCGCGGCGCCGGGCTCGGGCTCTTGCGTGACGGCACCTGGACCGAGCGGCTGAGCGTGCCGGCCAAGGCCGCGAACAAGCTGGACGCCCCGCTGCCACCCGAGGTCGCGGCGACGTTCTACGTGCCGGCGACGACCGCGTTCGTGGTCCTGCACGACGTTGCCCGGCTCAGCGAGGACGAGCAGGTGATCGTCGTCGGCGCCGCGGGCGCGGTCGGGTCCATGGTCGCCCAGCAGGCCGTGCTCGCCGGGGCGAAGGTGACCGGGATCGTCGGCCGCGCGGACCAGCTCGCCGACGTGCCCAGCGGCGTCACCGGCGTCTGCCTCGAATCCACCGACGACATCGACCGGCTCGCCACGGACCGCCCCGCGTCCCTGCTGGTCGACACGCTCGGCGGCGACGGCCTGGTGGCCCGGACCCGCTGGGTGCGCCCGGGCGGGCGCGCGGCGGTGATCGGCTACGTGACCGGCACCGAGGTCCGCGTCGACCTGCCGTCCTGGCTCCTCGACGACGTAGCGCTGCTGCCGGTCAACATGATCCGGCAGGAACGCCGGGCCCGCGAGATCGCCGGCGACCTCGTCAAGCGGCTCGCCGCGGGAGAACTCGAAGTGGCCGTGCAGAAGTACGAGTTCGCCGACGCGGCGCTCGCCCTGGAAGACCTGCGGGCCGGCCGGGTGCGCGGCCGCGCGGTGCTCGTCCCCTAGCGGTTCGGTCAGCGGACCGGTCCGTTGGCCGGACCGGTTCCGCTGACCGAACCTGGACCCATGGAAGCGAACAGCGTCCTCGGCAAGGTCCAGCTCATCCTCGAAGCCTTCGGCCCCGACGACGAGCACCTCAGCCTCACCGAGCTGGCCCGCCGCTCCGGCGTCGCGAAGGCGTCGGTGCACCGCCTCGCGCAGGAGCTGCTGACCTGGGGCGTGCTGGAGCGGCGCGGCAGCGACTACTGGCTCGGCATCCGCCTGTTCGAGATCGGCCAGCGGGTCCCCCGCCAGCGCATCCTGCGCGACGCGGCCCGGCCGTACATGGAGGACCTCTACCAGGCCACCAACGAGACGATCCACCTCGCCGTCCCCGACGGACGCGAAGTCCTCTACCTGGAGAAGGTGTCCGGCCACAGCCAGGTGACCAAGCCGTCCCGGGTGGCCGGCCGGATGCCGATGCACTGCACCGCCACCGGCAAGGTCCTGCTCGCCTTCGGGCCCGGCGCGCTCGTCGACGAGGTCACCGCGTCGCCGCTCGAGCGGGTCACGCCGCACACGGTCAACGCTCCCGGCCTGCTGCTCAACGAACTCGCCCGCGCCCGCGCGAACGGCTACGCGGTCGAGTACGAGCAGACCCGCGTCGGTTTCGTGAGCGTGGCCATCCCGCTGACCGGCGCGACCGGCCTGACGACCGGCGCGCTGTCCATCACGGCGCCGCTGTACCGCGCCGACGTCGGCAAGTACGCCGGGCTGCTCACGATGGTGGGGCACCGGATCACCAAAACGGTCAGCGCCCTGCGGTCCGGTGGCCGAACCGCGGCGGTCACGCGGTGAGCCCGGCGCTTCAAGCTGCACCGACACCCAATCAGTTCCGGGAGGATCGGTGCGGAAAAGACTCAAGTGGCTCGGCGTCACGATCGCGGTGGCGATGACGGTGGCGTCCGCTCCAGCAGCGGCGAACGCCGGCCGTCCGGCGGCGCACTCGCTCGTCGTCCAGACGGAAGCGGGCAAGGTCGAAGGGAAGACGACCGGGGCGGTGGATTCGTTCCTGGGCATCCCGTTCGCCGCCCCGCCGGTCGGCGGCCTGCGGTGGCAACCGCCCCAGCCGGCACCGGCGTGGCCCGGCGTCCGGCCCGCGACGAGCTACGGCCCGGAGTGCCCGCAGGGCTCCGGCTCGGCGGTGACCGAAGACTGCCTCTACCTCAACGTCTACCGCCCGGCGCGGGCGACGAACGAGCGGCTGCCGGTGCTGCTGTGGATCCACGGCGGCGGGTTCTCGTCCGGCTCCGGCAGCGCGTTCGACGGCTCACTCCTGGCCGAAACGAACAACATCGTCGTCATCACCATCAACTACCGCCTCGGCGCATTCGGCTTCCTGAACTTCCCGGGCCTGAGCAAGTCCGGCGCGGGCAACTACGGCCTGCTCGACCAGGTCGCAGCCCTGAACTGGGCCAACCACAACATCGACCGCTTCGGCGGCGACCACCGAGCCGTCACCATTTCCGGGCTCTCGGCCGGCGGCCACTCGGTGTGCGCCCTGCTTTCCTCGCCCTTGACACACGGCCTGGTCAACGGCGCCATCATCCAGAGCGGCGGCTGCCCGAGCCACACCGTCGCCGAGTCCCAGGCGGCCGGCGCGCGGTTCGCCACCGACGCCGGCTGCACCACCGCCCCGGTGAGCTGCCTGCGCGCCAAGTCCACGGCCGACATCCAGAACTCGAGCGCCGGGTTCCGCGGCGGAATCCTCACCGGCCCGCTCCCGACCGCCGGCGTGCCGGAACTGCCCCTCCCGCCGTCCGAAGCCGTGCGCACCGGCCGCTTCGAGCGCGTCCCGCTCCTGATCGGCAGCACCCGCGACGAGGTCCGGGGCTGGGCGCGGTCCTTCGCCACCGCGACTCCCGCCCAGTACGAGAAGAGCCTCGAATACCTCTTCGGCAACCGGGCCGCGGACGTCGAGAAGGTGTACCCGCTGAGCAACTACCCCGCGCAGGACACGGCGGCGTACGCGCTGGGTGCCGTGTGGACGGACTCGAGCGTCTTCTACGGCCTCGGCGGCTGCCAGTACGCCCAGCTGGCCCAGCAGGTCGCGAAGTACCAGCCGAAGACGTTCCTGTACCGCTTCGACGCGCGGAGTCCGTCGGCCCCACCGGCCCCGGGCACCTTCGACGTCGGCGCCTCCCACGGAGCGGATCAGGCGTACCTCTGGCCGACCCCGACCAGCATCTACGACCGTGACAAGCTCCGGCTGTCAGCCGAAATGGTCCGGTACTGGGGAACGTTCGTCCGCCAGGGCACCCCGGACACGGCCGGGCAGGCGGAGTGGCCGAGCGTCAAGGACCAGCGGGCGATGGTCTTCCAGCTCGGCGGCAGCTCGACGGTGACCTCGGCCGCGTTCGCGGCCGCGCAACACTGCGACCTGTGGAACAGCATCAGCTACAAGTGGCTCGACATCAACGCGGAGCAGCTGGCCCAGCAGGTCGGCGTCGTACGCCAGTAGTTCCAGGAACGCCGGCCGATGAGATGCGAGTCACGTCGGCCGGCGTTCACGAAGGACGATGCCAGGGGCACCCGAGTGCACGGATAGAGGGCCCATGAACAGAGCGTTATACGCGATGGTCTGGCAGTGCTTCACTTCGAACGTCGTCATCGGTGCAGGGCGACCGCGTTCCGCCGTCGACCCGGCTGCCTCGACGTCCTGATCAACAACGCGGGGAACGTCCGGGCGGCACCCCTCGAGGACATCGACGTGGCGGACATCCGGGCCATGGTCGCCCTCAACCTGCTGGCCCCCGTCCCCACGACCCGGGCAGCGCTACCGCACCTCCGCGCCGCGGGCGCGGCGCGCAGAAACGCCGCCCTCTTCGGGATTTCCTCGGCCGCGGGCCTGGTCGGCATGCCGTTCTACGCGACGTACGCCGCCACGAAGGCCGGAGTCATACGCTTCGGCGAAGCCCTGTGGCGCGACCTGTACAGCAGCGGCATCCACGTCGCCGCGGTCTACCTCGACCCCGTCGACACGCCCATGATGGCCACGCCCCGAGCCGGCGCGGACCTGGGCTACGGCCTGCGGCCCGTCGACGAGGTGGTCGCGGAAATCGTGGCCGGGCTGGAGGAGCGCCGGATCGACATCAACACCCAGCTGCCCGACGCCGTACGATGCAGGAGCTCAACGCCCGGGATCCACCCGCCGTCGACGCCGCCCTCGCGCCCAAGCTCGCCGAACTCCGGGCCGCTGTCAGCACCCACCGCAGCATCTGAACCACAGATTCCTTTGCCCGTTTGCATTTCCACGCGGTCATGGACGACAACCTGGTCCACTTGTCGTCGCCGTTACCTGAGGCCTCCGCGAGGACCCCGCCCGCTACTTCCGGCTACGCATCAGGCGATGGTCAACGCGACGCGCCCCCATAGGAGACGCCGGCCGCGTTGCTGGAACGCCTTACCCGCTTCCCGGCGCGAGACGCTCGACTTCCCGTACTCGGCGACGATCGGCGGCCAATTCCGCGACAGGTCGTATGGGTGAGGACATCCGCTGCTCCCGTTGGTTGCGGCGGATCTACTTGCAGGCTGCAGTCTGGCCAGCCCCATAGGCGGCCTGGGCCTTCGTGAAGCCGTCACCCGCTGACGATGACAGCTGCTGCTTCAACCCCGAGCAAGAGAACGACGTGAAGCTCAAGTAGTTCTCCGCCGACTTGACCGCCTGCGCGTTCCAGTCCACCGACAGGCTGTCGACGGCCTGGGTCGCCACATCCTTCGGGAACCCGTCGCCGGCCGACGAGGACAGCTGCCGGATCAGGCCGTTGCGCGAGAACGCGGTGAAGCTCAGGTAGTTCTGGGCGGAGGCGCGGGCCTGCTCGACCTGCGGCGGGAACTTGGGTGCTTCGCTCGTGGTGGGTGCCGGCGGCTCGACCGGAGCAGTGGCCGCGGCCGAAGCGGCGGCGTCGTTCAGGTTGGGGCTGGTGGTCTGAATGTGGTCGGGCGCGGCGACCGAGCTGGTCAGGGCAGCGGCGGGCATCCCGTTGGCGGCGTCGTTGACCGCCTTGCCGAAGGCCGCGGTCCAGAGCACGCAGATGACCAGCCCGATCGCCGACAGCACGACGGCGGTGATGGCCAGCCCCTTGTTGCTCGCCTGGCCCCGGTTGGCGCGCAGCGTCCCGACGATGCCGAAGATCAGCCCGAGGATCGTCAGCGGCCACGCGACGATCCCGATGATCGGGATGAACGCGAAGATCAACCCGATCAGGCCGAGCACGAACCCGGCCGTGCCGAGGCCGTTCTTGGGCTGGTTCGCCACCGGCATCGGCACCGACGGCGGCATGGGGGCGTAAGACACGGGGCTGCCTCTTTCAGTCCAGCGGCGACGCAACGGAACGCGTCACGCTCTGTGGCATTCGTCGACATCCGCATCCCGCGCGTAACAGTGCCCGAAAGCCGCCTTCGGTCACGAAATGGACTCAGCCGACGATGTTCACGATCATTTCCGCTGGTGACCGCAGTGAGCGACTGACTCACCACCGTTACCTAGGGTAATAAATTGAAACTTCAAGTTCACTCGTTCGGAGCAAGTGAAGAGGTGAGACGACGTCGCCCCGAGCTGAGTTACGACATGAGCGCTCACTGTCACTGGCTGGCGGCGAGCCTGCGAGACGACGCCCCACCTTCACCTCCGGAGCTGCGGAGAACGCGTGCGTCGGGAGCGCCGCGGGCTAGATGACGCGTTGACTGCGCTCATCGGATGAACCGCTCAGAGCGCGCCGTCATGGCCCAACGGCTGCGACATCCGTCCAGCGTGATCCCACCGCACCCGCCCTCGCCTCAGATGGCCGCACTACTTGCCGGCACGGCCGACCTGGTGGCGCAGTGGATGAACGGCAAGAAGCCGACAACCACCACCGCTACCCGGCCCGCCCCCGGCAGTGGCTTGCGGTTCGCCTTCTGCGGCCGCACGTCGACCGTCCGACATCAAGATCGTGTGCCGTCGCAGGGCTGGCAACGCGACATGGCCGACGAGTTGGTCGCGGGCCACGGCCGGGTCGTCGCCACCTATTTCGACGCCGGCACCTCCCGCCGCATCCCGTGGCGACAGCGACCGCGGGCTGCGCGCGGACGACCTCGACCTGGTGCTGTCGGTCCTCGGTGGACGCTCGGTGACGGCACCGAAGGGTCCGTTCCGTGCGGCAGTGTGGCTGGACGACCCCGCGTGCCCGGTCGGCAGCGAGACGGCGGAACTCCTCAAGGCGGCCGTTCAGTCCGTGAAGTCGTCCGGTGTGGATGTCCGGCAGGTTTCGCCGCCGGGGACGTTCGACGAGTTGTGGGAGCTGCACCTGGACATGGTCCTGGCGGCGGTGGCGTACAACCTCCCGGACGAGGGGCTGCCGCCCGCGACGCGAACGCACCGGGCCTGGCTGGCCCGCGCGGAAGACCGGGCTCGGGCGCGCCGGTCGTGGGCGCGGTGGTTCGAGGACGTCGACGTGCTGCTGTGCCCGGTGACGGCGATGCCGGCGTTCCCCCACGACCACGCCGGCGACATCGGCACCCGCGTCGTCGAGATCGACGGTGTGCCGCGACCCCACATGTCGACGATCGGGTGGTGCGGGCTGTTCAGCGTCCTCGGCCTCCCGACGGTGACCATGCCGTCGGCCGCACCCCGGCGGGTCTGCCGGTCGGCATGCAGGTGGTGGCGGCCCACGGCGCCGACACCACGGCAACCGTGTTCGCCAGGCACGCGTCGTCGGTCACCGGCGGGTACGTCTTCCCGCGGTGACCGGCGCTCCGGCAACGAGCCACCGGACGCAGCGTCGCCGACATCGCGCGGAGCTCAACGACCGCGGCATCCCATGCCCATCGAGCGCCGACCGGGACCGCAACCACCACCGAACGAAGCACGAATGGGTCGTCCGCACGGCCATCACCGTGTTCCGGCTCGACCGCCGACAGCACGGGGTGGACCTGCCCGCAGCTGAGCACACCGCTCTGCAGCGCCAGCCGATCGGGCCGGCCTGCGCGAGCGCGGAGCCCGACGGTGAGGCGCGATCCGGCCATTGCTCCCTTCGGGTGAATGTCCGCCGGTCGGTGTTGCATCGACGTCCCGCTCGCTGACTTTGCCCGTACATCATCCGGATCTTCGATTCCCGCGGCCGAACTCGTCTTCCCGCGGAACGATGGCGGGGTTTGAGCAGATGACGACGATCGTAGACGGCCTGGCGGAACTGCCCTGGACTGAGCTCTACCCGTACTTGTCCGTGGCGGTTCTCAAGTGCCGGCCGCAAGTGGACCCCCACCACTGTTACGACGCCGTCTGGCGTCAGCTCCACACCGACGCGTCTTCGCGGACGCGCAAACACGTCCGGATCGTGGCGACGGCCGAGTCACCGGCCCACGGCGAAGACGCGGCAGCGCCGGACCCGCTGCTGGTGTCGACCGGGATGGACCAAGTAGCCGCCTTCGTTCGGGAGTCCACGTCGCAACCGGCGTGGGCCGGCGAGGGCCTCGAGTTCTTCAACACCACCTACGAACTGAACCTTGTTGTCCGCCGAGGTGGCCTCATCGCGGTGAAGCCTGACAACGGCGGTGCTGACCGGTTCCAGAAATGGATCGATCGCAATGGCGCTTCGACTGTGGAACGAATCAAGCCACTGATCCTCGA
This sequence comes from Amycolatopsis sp. SID8362, assembly GCF_010550475.1. Lineage (NCBI taxonomy): Bacteria > Bacillati > Actinomycetota > Actinomycetes > Pseudonocardiales > Pseudonocardiaceae > Amycolatopsis > Amycolatopsis sp. SID8362. The sequence continues at coordinate 50,042 of NZ_JAAGNB010001554.1, read as the reverse complement.
GTACACCTTCCTCCAGGGAGAGGCGAAGGGATTGTGGCTCCACGGCGCGAGTGGACGGACGACCCGCAGGCCCGACGCCAAGACGAGCGTCGGCATGCGCCTGCAGGACACGCTCGACGAAATCGACGATGGCGCCTACTCCCTGTCCTCCGCACGCTGCGAGTTACCTCGGGCGCCCGGGCTGGTCGCGCTGACCGGGCGGATCGGGTCCACCTTGAGCACGTCTCAGCTGTGGCTGAAGCCCATGGAGAACTTCGAACTTTTCCTGCACGCCGTCGGGGAGATCTTCGACCTCATCGAGGCGGCGGAAGCCGACCCGGATGCCGTCATCGAAGCCTTCCCGCAACTGGCCAGGGAAGTCTCCGACCTTTCGGAAGTGCGCGGTGCGTACGACGTCTCCGTCGCCGATCTCGACCAGCTGCCGTCCACGGTGGCCGAAGGCGAGGAGCTCCAGAGCGCGGCCGAGCTCTTGCAGAACGCCGTTCTACGCGTTGTCGAGGGAGGCTCCGGCGCCAAGTTCAAGCTCGACGTCGGGCTGGACGGGACTGCCAGCGGCACTTTGGGCATCAGGCCCGAGCCCACGACGCACGGGTTCCGGCTCAGCGCCGGGTTCAGCGGCGAGCCGGCCATCCCCGCCACCGCACGCCGGATCCTCGACGCCATCGACTCGAGCGACCTGCTGTCCGTGTACTACGAGTCCGGCCACGTCTACTCCGGTGGGCGCATCTCCAAGCGGAAGTCCCGGGTGGCACCCTTCCGGAATTGGCGCTTCAAGGACTTCCATGGCACCAAGGTGAGCCGGGAAAAGCCCTTCGATCTGTTGTCCAGCACCGAGATTCATCGCTGCATCAACGTCGAGGGCGACGACTCCCTCTTCCGCTGGGTTGCCCGGAACTGGAACGACGGATGGCTGATTTGCGACGACGGCAGCGGCGAGATCGCCGATTTCCTCCACATCGGACCGGATGGAACTCTTCGTCTCATCCAAGTCAAAGGAGCCGAGAGCCACGCTCCGGGACGACGCGTCTCGACGTCCGCCTATGAGGCTGTGGCGGCCCAGGCGTCGAAGAACCTGCTCTTCTTCGACAAGGAACTGCTCATCAGCCGGTTGACGGCCTCCGCGCCCGGCAAAGCCAGCTGGGTCGACGGGAAGCCGGTCACCGGTCGCAACGACTTCATCGAGTGCCTGCGGATTCTCGGCGAATCCGACAGACGCGAAGTCATCATCGTTCAGCCGCATCTCACCGAGGCTGTGTACCAGCAGCTCCGCGCTTGCGAGGAGCAGAAGGACATGAGCGCGGAGCTGCTGCGGTTCCGGCGGCTGGAACTGCTGCTGAACCTGGCGTACTCGTCTGTGGTCAAAGCCGGGGCCGAGTTGCTGGTGTTCGCCAGCAAGTAGCGGTTACCGAGGGCGACTGCTGATCGGGGTGTCGAGCTGATCGGGCTGGCATCATCGCGCCGCGAGGCGCAACGGGGTAGTTCCCGGGGTCACCCGGACAGTTCCTTCGTGACCCGCTCGAGCATGAACTTCGACGACTCGACCGCACGCTCCTCCCACGCGAAGACGCACACCGTCGCCACCCCGTCGAACCCGATGTCGCGCAGGGTGCCGAAGAACGCGTCCCAGTCCACCTCGCCCTGCCCGATGTCCAGGTGCTGGTGGATCCGGGCGGGCGTCCCGGGCGGGTTCATGATGTAGCGCAGCCCGGACGATCCCTTGTGGTTGAACGAATCCGCGATGTGCAAGTGCGCCAGCTTCGAACCCGCGTAGCGCAGCATCCGGCCGACATCGGCACCCGGGTCGTCACCGGAGAGGTGGAACGTGTGCGGCGCGCAGTACAGATAGTTGACCCACGGCTTGTTGATCGCCCGGACGAGGTCCACCGCCGGATCGTTGACCTCGCAGAAGTCGTCCGGGTGGGCTTCGAGGTTCAGCGCGATGCCTTCGCGCTCGAACACCGGAAGCAGCTCCTCCAGCGAGCGCCAGAACGCGGCCTCGCTCTCCGCCGCGCGCTCCGGACGCCCGTTGAACTCCGAGTTCATCAGCGAACAGCCCAGCTCGGCGGTGACCTCGATCATCCGCTTCCAGTACCGCACCGCGGCCTGACGCTCGGCTTCGTCCGGGCTGGACCACTTGTACAGCGGCAGCACGCTCGACAACCCCACGCCAGTCTCGCGCAGCACCTTCTTCAGCTCCGCGACCTTCTCGTCGTCGGCCCGCGGGTGCAGGAAGAACGGCATGAACTCCTCGCGCGGCGACAGCTCGATCCACTCGTAGCCGATGTCCGCCACCGTGCGGACCATCTCGGTCATCGGCATTGCCCGCAGCATGTACGGGTCGAGGGCGATCTTCATCGGGTTCCTCCGGCGTAGAAGGCGGGCCGGTCCTTCATGTCGACGCCCACGATCCGGCCCGAGCGCAGCGCTTCGACGGTGGCGTCGGTGATCACGGTCGCGGCGTAGCCGTCCCAGGCCGACGGACCAGTCGGCTCACCCACGGCGATCGCGTCGACCCACTCCTGGAACTCGACGTCGAACGCGGTGACGAACCGCTCGCGCCAGTCCTGCGGGACGGCCGTGCGGGTCGTGCCGGCGGAGCGGACCGTCGCGCGGGCGGGTTCGGGGAGGCGGGCCAGCCCGGTCTCCCCCACCGTCTCGCACTGGATGTCGTAGCCCCACTGGCAGTTGACGAACACCTCGAGGTCGATCCGGATCCCGGACGCGGTCTCGAACAGCATGATCTGCGGGTCCTGCAGCTCGGCGTGCGCGTGCCGGGTCCGGCGCGGCGCCAGCACCTGGACGGCGACGATCTCGTCGTCGAGCAGCCACCGCAGGACGTCGATCTCGTGCACGGCCGTGTCCTGAGCCGCCATCGCCGAGTGGTAGGAGTCCGGCACCGACGGGTTGCGGTGCGCGCAGTGCACCATCAGCGGCGCACCGATCTCGCCGGCGTCCAAAACGGACTTGAGCTCGCGGTAGCCGCTGTCGTAGCGCCGCATGAACCCGACCTGGACCAGGCGACGGCCCGCGGCCTGTTCGGCTTCGACGATCCGCAGGCAGTCGGCCGCTTCGGTGGCCAGGGGCTTCTCGCAGAACACCGGCTTGCCCGCGGCGATCGCGGCCAGGACGTGCTCGGCGTGGGTCGGTCCCCACGACGTCACGAGAACCGCGTCGACGTCCGGCTGCCCGATCAGGTCCGCGCCGGTCGCGACGGCCCGGGCAGCGGCCCGGCCCGCGACCTCGGCGGCCCGATCGGCGTCGATGTCGGTCACAGCGACGACTTCGGCACCGGTGATCACCTCGGTCAGGCGCCGGATGTGGTCCTGGCCGATCATGCCGGCGCCGATCACTCCCACCCGTACGGTCACGGCGGGTTCTCCTTTCTCAGTCGGCCGTCTTGACGGCCAGGACGGGGACGTTCGCGGCGAGCAGCAACCGCTGGGCGAGGCTGCCCAGCAGCGCCTTGCCCACCGGCGAACGACGTTTCATGCCGATGACCAGCAGCTCGACCTCGCCGGCGTGCTCGTCGAGCAGCGCCAGGACGTGGTCGGCGACGTCGACGTTCGGCGGGCGTTCGAGGAGCTTCGCGTCGGCGGGCGCTTCGAGCGGGCTCAGCCGCAGGTTCGCCACCAGCAGCGGGGTGCGGCGCAGCTCGGCTTCCTCGACCGCTCGGGCCAGCGCGAGGTCGCCTTCGCCGGAATCGGTGACGGCCACGAGGATCGCCATGGTCAGGCCCCCTTTCCGGCGATGGCGGGCTCCCGGGTGAACCGCGTGTGCAGTTCGGTCTCCAGCCGTTCCAGCGATCGGCCCCGCGTCTCGGGGACGGCCTTCGCCACGAAGGTGATCGCGCCGATGCCGAGGACGACGAAGATGAAGAACGTGTTCGAGATGTGCAGGGCGTCGACCAGCACCGGGAAGGTCAGGCCGATCGCGAAGTTGGTCAGCCACAGCACCAGCCCGGCGATGCCCATGCCGAGGCCGCGCAGCTTGAGCGGGAAGATCTCCGACAGCATCAGCCAGGTGACCGGCGAGATCGCGCCCTGCTGGAAGGCCAGGAACGTGACCGTCAGCGCGAGCACCACGAACGCGCGGCCCTGGCCGGCGGGCAGCAGCAGGGAGAACACGCCGATCAGCAGCAACGCCGTGGTCGTGCCGATCTGCCCGACGATCAGCATCGGCCGCCGGTTCACCTTGCCCAGCAGGTAGATGCCGACGAAGGTGGCCACGACCGAGATGACGCCGTTGGCGATGTTCGCCGTGAGCGCGCCGTCGGCGGAGAAGCCGGCGTCCTTCAGGATCTGCGTGCCGTAGTACATGATCGAGTTGACGCCGGTGATCTGCTGGATGATCGCGATGCCGACACCGACCAGGACCAGCCGCCGGATCCACGGCGTGCCCAGGTCGCGCAGGCCACCGGTCTGGGACTTCTTGTCCTCCAGCGCCAGCTGCTCGACCTCCGCCAGTTCGGCTTCGGCCCGCTGCGCCGAGCGGACCTGCTTCAGGACGGCCAGCGCGTCGGCGAAGCGGTCCTTGGACGCCAGCCAGCGCGGGCTTTCCGGCATGGCCAGCATGCCGAACCACAGCACGACCGCCGGGAGCGTCGCGATGACGAGCATCCAGCGCCAGACACCGCCGGACTCGCCGAAGGCGTTGCCGATGATCGCGTTGAACGTGAACGCCAGCAGCTGGCCGGTGACGATCATCAGCTCGTTCTGGGTGACCAGCCGGCCGCGCCGCTCGGTCGGCGAGACCTCGGCGAGGTAGGTCGGCACGGTGACCGACGCGCCGCCGACGGCGAGCCCGAGGACGAACCGGCCGAGCACCATCACCGCGGTGGTCGGGGCGAAGGTGCAGGTCAGGGTTCCGAGCAGGAAGATGACGGCCAGCATGAGGATGTTCTTGCGCCGGCCGCGCCGGTCGGACAGCCGCCCGCCGCCCACCGCACCGAGGGCGGCACCGAGCAGCAGGGAGCTGGTGACCAGGCCTTCGGTGAACGGGGTGAGCCCGAGGTCGGTGGCCATGTAGGGCAGGGCGCCGTTGATGACGCCGGTGTCGTAGCCGAAGAGCAGGCCGCCGAAGGTGGCGATGATGGTGACCAGCCGGAGCCGGCGCCCGTGCGGGCCTTTGGTGTCGAGTGGAACCGTCGGCGTCGTTGCGTGGACGTGTGCCATGGTGTTTCTCCCGGTGCAGGAGTGGTACTTCGAGGTTCAGCGGGAAGTGGGCCGCTTGCTGCCGGAGAGGCCGCGGCCGGCCAGGTACTCGCGGGTGCGCACGGCGATCGGCAGTGGCACCTCGGCGGCACAGGGGTAGAGGTCCTGCTCGACGATGACGAACAGTTCCGCGTCCAGTGTGGACAGTGCGTCGACGATCGCCCCGGGGTCGGGCACGCCGGCGGGCGGCTCGACGCAGACGCCGCGCTTGACGGCCTCGCCGAAGGAGAGCTTTTCGGCGGTGACCTGGGCGAGGACGTCGGCGTCCATCTGCTTGATGTGGACGTACCCGACGCGCTCGCCGAAGCGGCGGATCAGGTCGAGGTTGTCTCCGCCGCCGTAGGCCACGTGCCCGGTGTCGAGGCACAGGTTGGCGTAACGCGAGTCGGTCTCGTTCAGGAACCGCTCGATCTCGGGCTGGGTCTGGATGTGGCTGTCGGCGTGCGGGTGCAGGCACAGCCGGACGTCGTAGTCCTCCAGCAGGATCTTGCCCAGCTCGTTCGCGCGGCCGCCGAGGGAGTTCCACTGCTCGGCGGTCAGCTGCGGGCTTTCGGTGTACTCGCCGGTTTTCTCGTCCCGGTACATCGGCGGGATGAACACGAGGTGGTGCGCCCCGGCCGCGGCGGTCAGCTCGGCGACGCGCCGGGTCTCGGCGAGCATGGTGTCCCAGGCTTCCGGGCGGTGCAGGGCGCCGAAGGTGGTGCCGCCGGAGACCTGCAGCCCCCGGGCGGTGAGCGCGTCGGCCAGCTCGCGCGGGTCGGTCGGCAGGTAGCCGTAGGGGCCGAGCTCCAGCCAGGTGTAGCCGGCGGTGACCAGCTCGTCGAGGAAGCGGGTGTAGGGCACCTGCTGCTCGTCCTCGGGGAACCAAATCCCCCACGAGTCGGGGGCGGAGCCGAGGCAGAGGTTGCCGGCGACGGTGCGCGCGGACGTCGTTGTCACGGAAGGGGTCCCTTCTAGGACGAGGTCGGGAAGTGGAAGGCGGCTTCGACGGACTGGGTGACGTGGGGCCAGCGGGTCGTGACGACCTTGGGGCGGGTGTAGAACCGGACGCCTTCGGGACCGTGGATCGGGCTGTCGCCGATCAGGGAGTCCTTCCAGCCGCCGAAGGAGTAGTAGGACATCGGGACCGGGATCGGCACGTTGACGCCGACCATCCCGACGCGGACCTCGCGCTGGAACCGGCGGGCGGCCTCGCCGCTGGAGGTGAACAGCGCGGTGCCGTTGCCGTAGGGGTTGGCGTTGATCAGTGCGATCGCTTCGTCGAGCGTCGCGGCGCGCACCACCGCGAGCAGCGGTCCGAAGACCTCTTCGCGGTAGACGTCCATCGACGGGCGGACGTGGTCCACCAGCGACGGCCCGGTGAAGAAGCCGTCCCCGGCGAAACGCCGTTCACGGCCGTCGACGACGACGGTCGCGCCCTGCTCAGCGGCGGTGGCGACGGCGTTCTCGACGCGGTCCTTGGCCGCGGCGGTGATGACCGGGCCCATTTCGCTGGCCGGGTCGTCACCGGGACCGACCTTGACCTCGCGGGCTTTGCGGGCGAGCGTCGCGACGAGCGCGTCGGCGGCTTCACCCACGGCGACGGCGACCGAGATTGCCATGCAGCGCTGCCCGGCCGAGCCGAACGCGGCCGCGTTGAGGTGGTTGGCGGCGAACTCCAGGTCGGCGTCCGGCAGCACCACGGCGTGGTTCTTCGCGCCGCCGAGCGCCTGGACGCGCTTGCCGGTCGCGGTGGCACGCTCGTGGACGTACTTGGCGATCGGCGTCGAGCCGACGAAGGACACCGCGGCGATGTCGGGGTGCTCCAGGATCGCGTCGACGGCGGTCTTGTCGCCGTGGACGACGTTGAACACACCGTCGGGCAGGCCGGCTTCGGCGTACAGCTCGGCGACCAGGTTCGACGCCGAAGGCACGCGCTCGCTCGGCTTGAGCACGAAGGTGTTGCCGGTGGCGATGGCCATCGGGTGCATCCAGAACGGGACCATCACCGGGAAGTTGAACGGGGTGATCCCGGCGCACACGCCGAGGGGCTGGCGGAAGCTGAGCACGTCGACGTCGCGCGAGACCTGGTCGGAGAACCCGCCCTTGAGCGCGTCGGCGATGCCGCACGCGTATTCGACGACCTCGCGGCCGCGGACGATCTCGCCGCGGGCGTCGTCGAGGACCTTGCCGTGCTCGGCCGAGATAGTCTTCGCCAGATCCGTCTCGTGCCGGACGAGCAGCTCGCGGAAGGCGAACAGGATCCGCGAACGCTGGGACAATGACGAGTTCGCCCAGGTTTCGAAGGCCTTGCCCGCGGCGGCGACGGCGGTGTCCACTTCGGACTTCCCGGCCAGCAGGACTTCCGCCCGCTGCCGTCCGGTGGCCGGGTCGTACACCGGGGCGGCCCGGCCGGCCCCGGCGGGAGCGCCGCCGATCCGGTGGTCGATGGTCTGCACGCTGGTTCTCCTAGAGGTAGTGGCGTTGGCCGCGCTTGGCGGCGGCGTAGTCTTCGCGGGCCTTGCGGGTGCTGTCCAGTTCGGACACTTCGCTCACCGGGACATCCCACCAGCCGGATCCCGGCGGGTTCGGTCCGTAGAGGTCGGTTTCGACGTGCACGACGGTCGTCTCGTGCGCTGCCTTCGCCTGGGTCATGGCGGCTCGGAACTCGTCCACAGTCGTTGCTCGGAGGACGTGGGCGCCGAGGCTGGCGGCGTTGGCGGCCAGGTTGACCGGGAGCACGCCGCCGTCGAGCTGACCGGTGTCGCCGCGGTAGCGGTACCGCGTGCCGAACCGTTGTGAACCCAGGGATTCCGACAGCGAGCCGATCGAGGCGAACCCGTGGTTCTGCACGAGCACCACGATCACCTTGAGGCCCTCGGACACCATGGTGACCAGTTCCTGGGCCATCATCAGGTAGGAGCCGTCGCCGACGAGGACGACGACCTCGCGCTCCGGCGCCGCGAGCTTCACCCCGAGCCCGGCGGCGACCTCGTAGCCCATGCAGGAGTACGCGTATTCGACGTTATACGCCTTGGGGTCGCGGGCGCGCCAGAGCATCTGGAGGTCGCCGGGGAGCGAGCCGGCCGCGTTGATGACGACGTCATGGTCGTCGAGGACCTCCTGCAGCGCGCCGAGGATCTCGGTCTGCGCGGGCAGAGGCCCGTGCGCGGCGGCGAAGCAGGCGTTCGTGGTGCGGCGCCAGTCGTCGGCCAGCGCCCTGGTGCGGGCGCGGTAGGCGTCGTCGACCTGCCAGCCCTCGAGGGCCTGGTGCAGGGCTTCGATGCCGAGCCGGGCGTCGGCCTGCAGCGGGATCGCCGCGTGTTTGACCGCGTCGAGGCGCGTGACGTTGAGGTTGACGAACACGGGGTCGCCGAAGGCGGTGTGGCTCGCGGTGGTGAAGTCGCTGTAGCGGGTGCCGATGCCCAGCACGACGTCGGCTTCGGCGGCGAGGGCGTTGGCGGCCGCCGTGCCGGTCGAGCCGATCCCGCCGACCGCGCACGGGTGGTCCCACGGCACCGCGCCCTTGCCTGCGTGGGTGTCGGCGACCGGGATGCCGGTGGCCGCGGCGAACGCGCGCAGCTGCTCGGTGGCCTGGGCGTAGACGACTCCCCCGCCGGCGACGATGAGCGGCTTCCGGGCGCTCCGCATCGCCTCGACGGCGCGCTGCAGTGCGTCGGGCTCGGGGACGGGGCGGCCGACGTGCCAGACGCGGCGCCGGAAGAACTCCTCCGGCCAGTCGAACGCTTCGGCCTGGACGTCCTGCGGGAGGCACAGCGTCACCGCGCCGGTTTCGGCCGGGTCGGTGAGCACCCGCATCGCGGCGAGGGCGGCCGGGATGAGCTGCTCGGGGCGGGTGATCCGGTCGAAGTACTTCGACACCGGGCGGAAGGCGTCGTTGACCGTGACGTCGCCGCCGCGGGTGTCCTCCAGCTGCTGGAGCACCGGGTCGGGTGAGCGGGTGGCGAACATGTCGCTGGGCAGCAGGAGGACCGGCAGCCGGTTGGTGGTCGCCAGCGCGGCGCCGGTGATCATGTTGGTCGAGCCGGGGCCGGTGGACGCGGTGCAGGCGAAGGTCGCCAGCCGGTCTCGGGTCTTGGCGTACGCGGCGGCCGCGTGGACCATGCCCTGTTCGTTGCGCGCCAGGTAGTAGGGCAGGTCGGCTTCGCCGGTCTCGGCGGCCTGCAGCAGCGCCTGGCCGAGCCCGGCGACGTTGCCGTGGCCGAAGATCCCGAAGCAGCCGGGGATCAGCCGCTGCTCGACGCCGTCGCGTTCGCTGTACTGGTTCGCCAGGAACCGGACGAGCGCCTGGGCGGTGGTCAGCCTCATCGGGTGCTCCCCCAGGTCTCGCGGACCCAGGCGTGGGCCGGGTCGTCGGTGATCAGCCAGGCACGGTCGGGTCCCGGGCCGGCCATGACGTTGAGGTAGTAGAGGTCGTAGCCCGGCGCGGCCATCGACGGGCCGTGCCAGCCGTGCGGCACGAGCACGACGTCGCCGGAGCGGACTTCGGCGAGCACGTCGATCGGCCGGTCTTCGGTGCCGTAGACCCGTTGGTAACCCAGGCCGTTTCGGGCGATCTCGAAGTAGTAGATCTCTTCCAGCTCACGTTCGTGCTCGCCGTGCTCGTCGTGCTTGTGCGGCGGGTAGGACGACCAGTGCCCGCCCGGCGTCAGGACCTCGCACACGAGCAGCCGGTCGGCGTCGAACGTGCCGGGCAGGCAGTAGTTGTGCACCTCGCGGGCGCAGGTCCCGGCGCCGCGGGCCTCGCTGGGCACGTCCGTCGCCGGGCCGTAGCGCGCGGGGAGCCGCTGCTCGCACCGCGCGGACGGCAGGGCGAAGCGGCCACCGGCGTCGGTGGTGACGGTGAACTCCGTGTCGCGGGGCAGGTAGGCGAAGTCGGTGACGCCGTCGAAGGCGTCCTTCCTTCCGGCCAGTTCGAAGACCTCGCCGTCAGTCGTGACGCGGCAGGAGCCGGACAGCGGGAGGACGAGGTGCTCGGCGTCATCGGTCGTGATCTTCGTAGAACCGCCCGCGGGCAGGTCGAGGACCTTCAGGCCGGAGTAGCCCCAGCCGGCGGATTCGGGCGTGACGACCGTCGGGAAAGGACCGTCGCTCGTGGACAGTGCGGGCAGGTGGTGTTTGCTCACAGCAGGCTCACCGCCCGGTCGACCGCGCCGGCGACGTCGCCGGAAGCCGGGTAGAGCAGCGAGCGGCCGACGACCAAGCCCTGCACGGTCGGGTGCGCAAGCGCTTTCCGCCAGGCGGTGAAGGCGGCTTCGGCGTCGGCCACTTCCCCGCCGAGCAGCAGCACGGGCAGCGTCGAGGAGGCCAGCACGCGCGGCATGTCGTCCACCACGGGCAGCTTGAGCCAGGTGTAGGCGCTCGTTCGGCCGAGTCCCGAGGCGATGGTGATCGACTTGATCACCGCGTCCGGGGTCAGGTCGTTGCGGATGCGGCCGTCGGCCCAGCGGGAGAGGAACGGCTCGACCATGGCGATCAGCGCGCGGTCGTTCAGTGCGTCGATCGCGTGTGCGGAGTTTTCCAGCGCTTCGGCGGTGGCAGGGTCCTCCAGCGCGATGCGCGTGAGCATCTTGCCGCCGTCGAACCCCATGGCCGCGATCGTGGCGGCGTCGTAGCCGGTGAAGCGGTCGTCGATCTCGAACGCGGAACCGGCGAGCCCGCCGCGGTTCATCGACCCGAAGACGCTCTTGCCGTCGAGGACACCGAGCAGCAGCAGGTCTTCGAGGATGTCCGCGGTGCCGAGGACCCCGGTCACGCCGGGCCGCTCCAGCGCGGTGCACAGCCGGTCGAGCAGCTCGGCGCGGTCGGCCATCGCGGAGGGGTCGGCGCCGACGGCGTTGGCGCCGCGGGCCGGGTGGTCGGCGGCGATGATCATCGCGCGGCCGTTGTCGCCCAGCACGGACTTCGCCTTGACGCGGTGGGCCGCGGCTTCGGCGATCGCGGTGGGGTGCTGGACCCGGGTGGTGACGATGCGGCGTACGCGCTCAGACACGAGCGGCCTCCTCGAGCTTGGCGAGCACCTGGGCTTCGTCCGGCATGGCGTCGGCGCAGGACAGCTCGCCCGCGACGTGCGCGCCGGCGGCGTTGGCGAAGGTGATGGTGCGGCGGGTGTCCCAGCCGGAGAGCAGGCCGTGGCACAGCGCGCCGCCGAAGGCGTCACCTGCTCCGAGGCCGTTGACCACCTCGACGGGCACGGGTGGGACCTCGACGGCGCCATCGTCGTCGACTGCCAGTACCCCGCGCGGGCCCTGCTTGACCACGGCGAGCGAGACGCCGCGGTCCCGCAGCGCTTCCGCCGCTTCGTGCGGGTCGCGGACGCCGACCGCGGTCTCGCACTCGTCGAGGTTCCCGGCGGTGACGGTGACCAGCTCGAGGGCCTGGTGCACCCAGCGGCGTGCCGTCTCGCGCGACTCCCAGAACATCGGGCGGTAGTCCAGGTCGAGCACGGTGATGCCGCGGCGGCCGCGGGCTTCGAGCGCGGCGAGCGTGGCCGAGCGGCTCGGCTCCTGGCAGAGCCCGGTGACCGTCACCCAGAAGACGTCCGCGGCTCGGATCGCGTCGTAGTCCAGCTCCTGCGGCACGAGGTCGAGATCCGGGGCCTTGGGCGCGCGGTAGAAGTAGAGCGGGAAGTGGTCCGGCGGGAAGATCTCGCAGAACGTCACCGGAGTCGGCAGGTCCGCCGACTCGCCGAGGAAGCGGTCCGAAACGCCGTAGCCGGTCAGCGCCGTGCGGACGAACCGGCCGAACGGGTCGGCTCCGACCTTCGTGACCACGGCCGAGCGCCGCCCGTAGCGGGCCGCGGCCACCGCCACGTTGGTCGCGCTGCCGCCGAGGAACTTGCCGAACGAGGTGACCTCCTCGAGCCCCACGCCGATCTGCCGGGGGTAGACGTCCACCCCCACCCGGCCCATGGTCAGCACCTCGAACTCCGGATCCACTTCCCGCACCTCCCGCTGCTCCGCGGCTACTGTCGCGCTCTACTAGCGCGCTCTAGTGGCAGGGACTATCCTGGGTCGGAACCGGAGATGTCAAGGGCCTGGGACAATCGGCCCCGACCGGAGCAGAGGCGGGAGCGGGCGTGCACGACGGCGAACTCACGAGTAGGTCGAAGCCGACGATGGCGGACGTGGCCGCGAAGGTCGGCGTCTCCCGCGCCCTGGTGTCCCTGGTGTTCCGCGGCCAGCCCGGAGCGAGCCAGGAGACGCGCGATCGCGTGTTCGCCGCCGCCGAGGAGCTCGGCTACCGCCCCGACAACGCCGCCCGCCTGCTGGCGCGCGGCCGCAGCCGGACGCTGGGCGTGATGGTGACGGTGCACCAGTCGTTCCAGGCCGACCTCGTCGAAGGCATCTACCCGGAGGCCGAGCGGCTCGGCTACGACGTGCTTCTGTCGGCGACCGCGCCGAGCCGTGACGAGGCCAAGGCAGTCGAAGCCCTGCTGAGCCACCGTTGCGAGGCGCTGATCCTGCTCGGCCCGAACGCCGAGCGCTCAGCCCTCGACGCCCTGGGCCGGCGCGCCGTGGTGGCCGTGGTGGGCCGCCGCCTGTCCGGCATCCAGGTCGACAGCATCCACACGGCGGACACCAAGGGCATCCGCCAGGCGGTCGACCACCTCGTCGACCTGGGCCACCGCCGCATCGTCCACGTCGACGGCGGCAAGGAACCGGGCTCAGCCGACCGACGGCGGGCCTACCGCGCAGCCATGCGACGGCATGACCTGTCCGATCGAGTTCTCCCTGGGGCCCACGACGAGGAAGCAGGCATGGCCGCGGCCCGCCGGCTGCTGGCCGAGGATTCGCTGCCGACCGCCGTCGTCGCCGGCAACGACCGGTGCGCGATCGGGCTCCTGCACACCTTCGGCCGGGCCGGGCTGGAGTTCCCGCGCGACATCTCGATTGTCGGGTTCGACGACAACCACCTGTCACACCTGTCGCACATCGACCTCACGACGGTCCACCAGGACGCCGCCGGCTTGGCTCAAGCGGCCGTCCACGCCGCCACCGACCGCCTCGAAGACGAGACCCGCGCACCCGCGGAGATCGTCCTCGACCCCAAGCTCGTCGTCCGCGGCACCACGGGCCCTCCTCCCTTCTGAAGATGTGCGACAAATCTTGGACTTCCGTGATTCGCGCTCCGGGCGGCCGAACGGACGGTTCCGACCACGGCCCCGCAGTGTTCGACGATCCGTTGGGCGACCTCAGCGACGCTCGCTGGGAAGCCGTCACGATCGCCGGGCTGCCTTCGACGACAGCGAAGGTCGGCGTCCGCGATGATGGCGGCAGCGCAGGGTTCGATACGAACCAGCGATGTCGCGTTGCGCAGCCGTCTGAGGCAGCGCAGCGAATGGCTGATGGCCACTCGCGTCGGCGCTCTGCATGGGTGGCGGCCGCCTTCTGCACTGCCGGGGAAATCTGCGGCATCTCCGGATAGCGCCCCGGAGCCAGCCCGCTCGCCGGCTACGGCTGTGCGGGCTGCCACGCGCGTCCGGTCTCCATCAGGATCTTGCCCATCGCCGCACCGGCGGGGGTGAGCCGCTCGCCCCGCCGGTGCGCGAGCACGATCCGGCGGGTGGGCGGGCCAGGTGAGACGATCTTCAGGACCCGGATATCGCTCCGCAGGCGGTACAGCGACAGCTGCGGCACCAGGGCGATGCCCATGCCGACGGCGACCATCGCCTGTGCTTCCTGGTAGCTGCGCGCCTCGAAGGTCACGATCGGGTCGAAGCCCGCCGCTTCGCAGGCTTCCTGGAGCAGAGCCAGGACGTTGGGAGAGGTCCGGATGATCCACGGCTCCTGCCTGAGCTCCTCCATCCGGACCGACGGCCGGCCGGCGAGGTGATGACCGGAGGGCACCAGCAGGACGTTCGGGTCGCGGAAGATCAGCTCCGTGCTCCTCCCGGCCTCCCCCGTGCCGTCAGGCCTGTCCTGGTCCCAGGTGATGGCCAGCTCGATCTCCCGGGACTCGAGCAGATGATCGAGTCCCGACAGCTGCGCGCTGTGGATCCGCAGGTCGACCCCGGGGTGGCGGTCGCGGAACGCGGAGATCGCCGTCGGCAGGAACGACTCGGTGACGGTCGGGATCGTGCCGAGCCGGAGCGTGCCTGTGTTGAGTCCCGCGAGGTCGCGGAGCTCCTCGTGCGCGGCCGACACGATCCGCTCGATCTTCTCGGCGTGACGGACGACGGCGTGCCCGGCCTCGGTCAGGGTCACCCCTCGCGGCCTGCGTTCGATGAGCGGCTGGCGCGCCTCGTCCTCCAGTTGGCCGACCTGCTGCGATACGGCCGAAACCGTGTAGCCGAGGTTCGCCGCGGCGGCGGTCAGAGACCCCGCGCGCGCGACCTCGACCAGCACGAGCATGCGCCGGATGTCCATTCTCACCCCCTGATCCTACAGCTTGACTAAAGGAAGCTTCAGAAGCTTTAGCTGGTTCAAAACCTCCGGCGACTCCAAGCTTGTTCTCGAAGCGACGAGCCAAAGGAGTTTCAGTGAGTCCAACGGAGGAGGCCACGGTCGACATAGCGGCCGCGTGGATGCGCGGCGGGACGAGCAAGTGCTGGATCTTCGCCGCCGAGGCGGTCGAGGCCACCCCGCTCGATCTCGACGTGCTCCTGGAGAACGCACTGGGGTCTGGTGACCACCGGCAGATCGACGGCGTCGGCGGGGCCACTTCGACCACCTCGAAGATCGCCGTCGTCTCGCGCTCCACCGACCCGGGCGCCGACGTCGACTACCTCTTCGGCCAGGTGGGCATCGAGGACCGCGTGGTGGAATGGGGCAGCAACTGCGGCAACTGTGCCACCGCTGTCGGTCTGTACGCCCTCCAGGAAGGCCTGGTGGCCATCGACGGCGAGACGACGCCCGTTCGGCTGCGCAACGTCAACACAGGCGCGGCCCTGAGCGTCGCGGTCGCCACGCCGGGCCGGCGTGCTCCTCAGGACGGGGAGGCCCGCGTGCCGGGGGTGGAATCCGGTGGAGTCCCGGTCGAGCTGATCTTCCAGGGGCCGTTCGACTTTCCCGGGGCGTTCCCCACCGGCCAGGCACGGGAGGTCGTCAGCGCCGGCGGGGTCGTCGCCGAGGCCAGCATCGTCAATGCCGGGGCACCGGCGATCCTGATCGAGGCGGGCAGCATCGCGATGTCCGGAACCGAAAGCGCCGCGGAGATCGCCGAGAGGCTGCCGATGCTCACCGGGTTCCGGGCGGCCGGTGCGGTGCGGCACGGGCTGATCCTGCCGGGCAGGCCGGCCCCGAACGCGGTGCCGAAGACGGGGGTGATCGGACCGGCGCGGGACTACCGGACTTCCGACGGCGCTCTGGTTCAGGCACGGGACTACGACGTCGCCGTGCGCATGCTGTCCATGCACGCCGCGCACCCGGCGATCGGGCTGACGTCGGCGGTCGCTGTGGCCACGGCCGCGGCCGCCCCCGGGACCGTGGTGCGTTCGCTCCGGAGCGGCGGCGGGCGCACCTTGCGCATCGGCACCCTCTCCGGAGTGGTCGAGGTGGACTGGACCACCTCGTCGGGAGGCGGTGTCGACCGTGTGTCCCTGCACCGCGCCGCGCGCAGACTGGCGACCGCGGTCCTGCACGTCCCGACTGCGGGCGACCCCGTACGCCTCGGGACAACAGAACGTCCCGGAGGGACAGTCGAACTCCCGGTGCCGGCCTAAAAGAACGGCGCAGTCGTCAAGTCCATCTATCAAGGAGGATAGAGTGCTCACCCCCACCACGACGGCCGCTCGCATGGACCGTCTGCCGATCACCAGGGCGCACAAGATCGCCCTGGCCACCTTGGCTTTCGTGTTCCTCTTCGAGTTCGGCGACCTGAACACCTTCGCCTACGTCGCACCGGCTCTCATCAAGCACCTCGCGTTCTCCGTTCAGGACGTCGCGGTGGTGACCTCGGCCGCCTTCCTGGGCATGGCCGTGGGGGCCGTGTTCGGCGGCCGGATCTCGGACCTGATCGGCCGGAAACGGGCCCTGCTCTATTCGACCCTGACGTTCTCGATCTTCTCCCTGGTCAACGCGACCGGGTTCAACGTGCCCACCTTCATCATCTTCCGTTTCCTGACCGGTGTCGGTCTCTCGGCGATGGTCGTCGCGGCCACGACCTACATCTCGGAGGTCATGCCGGCCGCGCGGCGCGGGCGCATGCAGTCCGCCGTCATGGCCGTGGGTCTGGCCGGGATCCCCGTCATGTCGTTCTCCGCCAAGGGAATCGTCCCGCTGGGCACGGACACCTGGCGTCTGGTCTTCGTGCTCGGTTCCGCCGCGCTGCTGGCCGTCCCGGCCCTCGTGACGCTGCCCGAGAGCCCCCGGTGGCTCGTCCACAAGAACCGTCTGGAGGCCGCGGAGGGCGTCATCGCACGGCTCGAGCGCCGGGCCGGGCCGCTGACCCCCATCGACGAAACGCCGTCGACGGCCGCACCCGCACCGGCCCGCCAGGGGTACCGGGACCTTTTCCGGGGCCGGACCGGCCGCACGACCCTGTTCCTGGCCGTCGTGTGGATCTTCCAGACGCTCGGCTTCTACGGCTTCGTGGCCTGGGTCCCCACCCTCCTGGCGAAGCACGGTTTCAGCGTCGCCGAGTCCCTCGGGTTCGCCGCCCTGACCACGATCGGCGCCGTCCCCGGGGCCCTGCTCGCGTGGCCGGTCACCGACCGTTTCGGGCGCAAGGTCCCCCTCGTCGTCGTCTCCCTGGCCACCGCGGTCAGCGGCCTCGCCTACGGCCTGACCTTCAACCCCCTGGCCATCGTCGTCTTCGGCTTCTGCGTGCACCTTCTGATCCAGACCTTCGCCACCCTGCTCTACGCCTACAGCCCCGAACTGTTCCCGACCGGGCTGCGGAACGCGGGCAACGGGCTGGTCTACGGAACCGGACGGCTGGCGAACATCTTCGGCCCCCTGATCGTCGCCGCGATCTTCGCCGGTCTCGGCTACCAGGCCGTGTTCGGCTACATCGCCGCCTGCTGGCTGGTCGTCGCCGTGGCCATCGCCCTGTTCGGGCCGCGCACCGGCAAGCAGTCGCTGGAGGCGTTGTCCACGAAGACCGCGGAAACACGGAGGGCGCCGAAGCCGGCCGCCTACGCCAAGTCCTCGCCGGCCTGACGGTCTCCGTCGGCAACGAACGCATGGGAAGGAACACACCCTTGAACGGGTCGAACGCAACTGCGAACGTGGACGTCATCGTGGTCGGTGGCGGCAACGCCGGCTTCACCGCGGCGCACGCCGCCGCCACCCGCGGACGCAAGGTGCTGCTGCTGGAGAAGGCACCGCGGGAACTCTTCGGCGGCAACAGCTACTACACCGCGGGAGCGACCCGGATCGCGCACAACGGCCTGGCGGATCTGACGGACTTCATCGAGCCCGACGACCGTCACGCCGTCACCGAGGTACCGCCGTACACCCCGGCCGACTATGCCCGGGACATGGAGAAGGTCACCGACGGCCGCAACGACCCCGGCCTGACCGAGGTGCTGGTCCACGAGGCGGCGCCCACGCTGCGGTGGCTGCACTCCCTCGGCCTGAAGTATCGGCTCATGTATGAGCGCCAGGCCTACGAACGCGAGGACGGCACCTACCTGTTCTGGGGCGGCCTGCACGTCGGGAACGTCGGCGGCGGCGAGGGCCTGATTCACGACCACCTCGAAGTCGCCGGGAAAATGGGCACCGAAGTCCGGTACGGCCAAGACGTCTTCGGCCTCCTCACCGAGGGCGGCGCCGTGACGGGCGTGCAGGTCCGGCAGCCGGACGGCACCGTGCGGGAACTGCGCGCCGAGTCCGTCATCCTGGCAGCGGGCGGCTTCGAGGCGAACCGGGAACTGTGCCGGACGCACCTCGGCCCGGGCTGGGAGAACGCCAAGGTGCGGGGCACGCCCTTCAACACCGGCCAGATGCTCATGGCCGCCCTCGACCTCGGCGCGGCCAAGGCCGGGGACTGGGGATCCTGTCACTCCACCCAATGGGACGCCTTCACTCCCGGCAACGAATCCAACCGCGAACTGACCAACCGGCTCACCCGGCAGAGCTATCCACTGGGCATCATCGTCAACAACGACGGACAACGCTTCGTGGACGAGGGAGAAGACTTCCGGAACTACACGTACGCGAAGTTCGGCAAGAACATCCTCGAGCAGCCCGGCTCCATCGCGTACCAGATCTTCGACGCCACCCTGCGCCCGATGCTGCGCTCCGAGGAGTACGAGATGCCGGGCGTCTCGGTCGAGACCGCCGACAGGGTCGAGGATCTCGCAGAGCGGATCGGCCTCGATCCGGAGGCCTTGGCCAAGACCGTCAACGACTACAACAACTCCATCGACCTCGCGATCCCCTTCGACCCCAACGTCAAGGACGGACGCATGGCCACTACGACGCCGGTAAAGAGTAACTGGGCGACCCCGCTGACCACGGGCCCCTTCTACGCCTACGCGGTCACCTGCGGCATCACCTTTACCTTCGGCGGGCTGAAGTCCGACACGCACGGACGCGTGATGGCCAACAGCGGCGAGCTGATCCCCGGGCTCTACGTATGCGGCGAGATGCTCGGTGGCCTCTTCGCCGGCAACTACCCGGGAGGCTCAGGCCTCGCGGCCGGCGTCGTCTTCGGACGTCGTGCCGGTTCCGTAGCCTGACCGCGACGCCACAAAAGGCCGGGTAAGGGGCTGCCGCCGGCCCGGCATCCAGATGCCAGACGGCACCACGACCAAGGCGGACGCCGTCATCTGCTGCACCGGATTCGGGCCCGAGCTCGGCCACCTCGCGCCGCTGAAGCTGCGCAGCACGAGCGGCCACGTCCGGACCGAGGGCACCCGCGCCCTCGACGTTCCCGGCCTGCACCTGGTCGGCTACGGCGACTGGACCGGCCCCGCCTCAGCCACCTGATCGGCGCGGCCGGACCGCTCGCGCCGCGGTCGCCGACCTTACCGGCCGGCTCTCCTAGCCCGGCGAAGGTTCGCGAGGCTGCCGGAACTGAATACCGATGCCATCCAGCGGCCGGTACCGGGCCGAGCAGATCGGGGTGAACCCGACCGGCGGCGGCGTGAGCGCCAGCTCGGTCACCGTCCGGGTTCCGTCGTCGTCGCACCCGTACATCAGCGCCACCGGGTCGGGGAACCGGTCGGCAAAGCCCTGATCCCGCAGGTTCTGCAGGACCATGTCCCGGTACTGGGCCAGCAGGACCGCGTGCGCCGGCTCGGGCTTGACCCGCTGGGCGACCACGATCGCCTTGCCACCGTCGTGCAGCCGCAACTCCCCGACGAGCAGGCCCTCTCACGCGGTAGCCGCGGCGCAGGCCCGCGACAAACGGAGGTGGCTGCTCCCAGCGGTCGACGTGCCGGTCGGCGTAGGTGTCGACGTACTGCATCGCGCCGTTCGACAGATAGGAATGCTGCCACTGCCCGGATTCGTGGAAGCTGACCTTCATCGTGTGCGCTGTCGGCAGCGATACCAGGTAGACGTCGGAACTCGTCTTCGCGGACAGGATCTTCCACACCGTCGCCCTCGGCCCGTCGGCCGACCCCACGGCGAACCGGAAGCCTTCGCCCGGCCCGAGCACGAGCCGCTCGGGGCGAAGGTGATCCGGTCATGTGTGGACAAACGATCAGGGCGCCCGCAGGCGATACTCCAGCGAGGAACTCGCCAGCTGCTGCACAGCCGCGACGACGAGCCGGGTCGCCGAGATCAGGGTGTCGCTTTCCACGCAGTCGGCGGTCTCGGCCGGGGTCTGGTAGCCGGGCATCCCCATGCCGATCCCGACCGAAGCCAGCCCGGTCGCGGCGTAGCGGCGGTTGTCCGAGGGCATCGCGCCAGCCCGCAGCGGCACGCCGGTCTCCCGGCCGGCCTGGTCGAGCGCGGCGAGCAATGCGTGCGCCGCGCCGCCTGCTTCCACCGCGGCGTCGTCGCCGAGCTGGGCGGCGCCGTCGATGTTGAGCACGACCGTGTGTGATGGGCGGCCCCGCAGGCTCCGGCTTCCTCGGCGTCGAGGAACGTGACCGCCAAGCCGAGGCCGTCCGGGAGCGTGTCGACGAGCAGACGGGCGGCTTCCAGCACGACGGCGACGCCGGACGCGTTGTCCCGCCGCAGCGGGCAGCCGCTGCCTGGGGTCGTCGCCGACGCCGTCGAAGTGCGCGGTCAGCAGGATGTCCGGACCTCCGCTTGGGGCCGTGCGAACCGCGGGTTGATCAGCGTGACGGAGACGTCGTCGCGCGAGGTGAAACGGTTGGCGGCTATCACGCCGGGGGCCGCACGGGCGTGACAGCAGGTGACCCAAGTCACTTCGACGGACCGGCACGGAGAAGCTCGAGGAATGGGAAACCAGACATTCCACTGATCCGGGAAAAATCGCTTGCACTGTTCGGGGTAATTCCCGCCATCCGGGCCCCCCGGCCGGAACCCGGTGGTTTGCTCTTCGCGTCGAACGGCCGGAGCGAACAGGGCGGTGGCGATGAGTGGTCCGTTTTCGGACGCGACGGGCGATCCGGCCGCGCAGGTGGATCAGTGGGTGGCGCAGGCGAAGGAGAAAGCCCGGCGCTACCAGGCGATGCAGGCGGCGGTCGGCCAGGTGTCGGTGACCGAATCCGGCGGGGACGGCCTGGTCACGGTCACCGTGGACTCGGCCGGAAACGTCACCGACCTGCAGCTCACCGACCGGGTCCGCGAGCTGTCCGGCGCGCAGGTCGCGAAAGCCGTGCTGACCACGTTGCGCCGGGCACAGTCGCGGTTGCCGGAACGGCTGGCCGACGTCATGGCCGACACGATCGGGGACGACCAGCGCACGGTGGACACGATCGTCGGCAATTACCGGGCGAAATTCCCGGAACCGGAACCGGAAGAACCGGAACCGGCGGCGGAGAACGTGCGGCGGATCGGCGGGATCGAGGAAACCGCGGCCGAGCCGGCGCCGCCACCGCCGCCGCGCCCGGCCCGCCGCCCGCCGGAGGACGACGGCGGTGACGAGGATTTCGGCGGTTCGTTCATGGTCCGCGAGTGAGCGAGGGCGCACGATGGCAGGAGAGGGCTACCAGGTCCGGCCGGACGAGCTGGCGAAGCACGCGAAGGCCGTGGAGCAGGTCTCCCGCACGCTCGGGCAGGCGCTGTCGGCGGCCGAGCAGGTGACCATGGGCGTGCAGGCCTACGGCTTGATCTGCGGGCCGCTGTTCGTGCCGATGGTGCTCGCGGTGAGCGCGCCCGGGCTGCTCGCGCTCGACGCGGCCAAGGAGGCGATCGGCTCGGTATCGCAGTCCGTGGACAAGGCGGCGGAGAAGTACCGGGAGGCCGAGCGGACGCACGCGAAGACCCTGACCGATCTCGGCAAGGGGCTGTCGTGAGCAACCCGCTGGTCGCGCAGAAGCAGGACTCGACGAACTGGCACACCGGCATCAACGTCATCGACGACGCCGCCGGGGCCTACGACGGGATCTCCTCGGGGAACTGGATCGAGGGCGGGATCGCGGCCATCGGCGCCGGGCTGGACCTGCTGACGATGGCGATGAACCCGGTCGGCACGCTGATCTCCTACGGGCTGAACTGGCTGATCGAGCACGTGAAGCCGTTGCAGGACGCGCTGAACCACCTCGCCGGGGACGCCGACCAGATCGCCGCGTACGCGCAGACCTGGAAGAACGTCGGGCAGGCCGTCAGCCAGGCCGCGAAAGACCTGGCCACGACGGTGCAGCAGGACACCGCGCACTGGGCGGGCGCGGCCGCGGACTCCTACCGCGCCGGGATCAAGAAGAAGCTCGACCACATCACCGCGGCGGCCACCTGCGCCAACGCGATCAGCACCGTGGTCGAGATCGTCGGGGTGCTCACCGGCATGGTGCGCGGCCTGGTGCGGGACATGGTCACCCAGGCCATCGGCGACTTCATCCAGGACGCGCTGGAGGAGGTCTGCTCGCTCGGGCTGGGCACGCCGGTCGTGGTGGCGCAGGTGGTCGAGCAGGTCTCGGCGTGGATGGAAAAGATCGGCGCCACCATCAAGAAGCTGATCAACTCGGTCGAGAAGCTGCGGCCGCTGATGAGCAAGCTGGAAGAGATCTTCGCCGCCGTCAAGAAGATCATGAGCGAGCTGCACGGGCGTCCCGGCGAAGCCGAACCCCACCTGAACGGCGAGGGCTCCACCCACGTGTCCTCGGCCGCCGAGGAACCCCACGCCAAGCCGGGCGGGGAGGAACCGCGGACTCCCGCCGGCGAGGAAACCCACCCGTCCGAGGCCGGCGGCGACGGCACCACCCCGTCCGGCGACCGGCCGGGGGAACCGAAAGAGCCCGACGCCCGCGAGAACACCGACCCGGCGAAAGACGGCCGGCCCAACGAAGAGAAATGCACCGGCGGCGACCCGGTCGACCTCGCCACGGGCGAGATGCTGATGTCGCAGACCGACGTCGACCTGCCCGGCGTGCTCCCCCTGGTGCTGCGCCGGACGCACATCTCGACCTACCGCCTCGGCCGGTCGTTCGGCCGGTCCTGGGCGTCCACAGTGGACCAGCGGATCGAGGTCGACGCGGACGGCGTCTGCTACGCCGGGGCGGACGGCGTCCGGTTGACCTATCCCCTGCCCGCGACCGACGGCAGCCCGGTGTTCTCCTCGCACGGCGCCCGCTGGCCGTTGCGCGCGACCGGAGCCGGGGAGTTCACCGTCACCAGCCCGGGCGACGGGCAGATCCGCCACTTCGCGGCTCCGGCGGGAACCGGGCCGGTCGCACGCGGACTGCTCTCCGCGATCACCGACCGCAACGGCAACCGCGTCGCCATTCTCCGTGACGAAGCCGGGACGCCGACGGCCATCGACCACTCCGGCGGCTACCACGTCGCCGTCGACTCGGTGGCCGGCCGGATCACGGGACTGCGCCTGAAGCGCGCGTCCGGCGGCGACATCCCCCTCGCCGGCTACGAATACGACGACGCCGGCCGGCTGACCGCCGTCGCCAACTCGTCCGGCCGCGCCATGCGGTTCGAGTACGACGGCGACGGCCGCGTCACGCGCTGGACCGACCGGAACGGCCACTGGTATGCCTACCACTACGACCACGCGGGCCGGGTGGTCCGGACCGACGGCAGCGGCGGCGCGCTCGCCTGCGCCATCGCGTACGACGAGCGGAACCGGGTCACCACCTACCGCAATTCGCTCGGCGCGGTCACCACCTACCACTTCGACGACGACTGGCAGCTGGTCCGCGAAGTCGGTCCGCTCGGCGCGACGACCTCGTACGAACGCGACGCGTACGGCCGGGCCACCGCGGAAACCGATCCGCTGGGCCGCACCACGCGGTACGAGTACGGCCGGACCGGGGAGCCCACGCTCGTCGTCCACCCGGACGGCACCAGCACCACCAGGACCGAGGACGAACACGGATCGACCGTCGCGGTCACCGACCCCGACGGCGCGCGCTGGACCTACCGGCGCGACGAACGCGGCAACGTCGTCGAGGAAACCGATCCCGCCGGCGCGCTCACCCGTTACGAATACAACGAACTCGGGCACCGCCGGGGCGAAACCGACGCGCTGGGCAACGTGCACCGGATCGAGGCGGACGCCCGCGGCCTGCCCACCGCGGTGATCAACCCGCTCGGCCACACGACGCGGATCCGCCGGGACGAGCTGGGCCGGATCACCGAAGAGACCGACCCGCTGGGCAACACGACCCGGACGACGTGGACCGTGGAAGGGAAACCGCTCACCAGGACGCGTCCGGACGGGACGGTCGAACGGTGGCGGCACGACCCGGAAGGCAACTTCGCCGAGTACTCCGTCGGCGACGGCCCCTTGCTGTCGATCACGACGACCCACTTCGCCCTGCCCGTGACCCAGGTGAACGCCGACGGCAGCCGCGTCGAGTTCGGCTACGACACGGAACTGAACCTGACCACCGTCACCAACGCGCAGGGCCTGGTGTGGCGGTACGAGTACGACGCGGCCGGCTTCCTGGCGCGCGAAACCGACTTCAACGGCCGCGTGACGACCTACGAACGGGACGCGGCCGGCCGGCTCGTCAGCCGCACCAACGGCGCCGGGGAGACGACCACCTACCACCGCGACCCATGCGGCCGCGTGGTGGCGACGCAGTCCCCGGCGGACACGATGAGCTTCTCCTACGACGCCGCCGGGCGGCTCGTCTCCGCGTCGAGCCGCGACTCGGCCATCACGCTGACCAGGGACGCCCTCGGCCAGGTGGTGGCCGAGACGGTGAACGGCCGGACGGTCACGTCGGAGTACGACCTGCTCGGCCGCTGCGTCCGCCGGCGGACGCCGGGCGGCACCGTGTCGGCGTGGGAGTTCGACGCCGCCGGCTCGGCGGTCGCCCTGCACAGCGGCGGCGGCACCCTGGCGTTCAGCTACGACGCCGCGGGCCGGGAAACTGCGCGGACGAGCCCGGCGGGCCTGCGCCTCGCCCAGACGTGGACCGCGAACGACCAGCTGCTCAGCCAGACCGTGCTGGGCGGGAGCGCGGCCGAACCCGTGCAGCAGCGCACTTTCCGCTACCGCCCGGACGGCAACCTCACCGCCGTCACCGACCGGCTCGCCGGCGCGCGCAGGTTCGACCTCGACGGGTTCGGCCGGGTCGAGCAGGTGCACGGCCGGCGGTGGTCCGAGCACTACCGCTATGACGTCGCCGGCAACCTGGCCGGTGCGGCGAGGCAGGGCGAGGCGCCGGACCCGCCGTGGCGCTACACCGGAACCCTGCTGCACGAAGCAGGTCCCCTGCGGTACGAGTACGACCGGCAGGGCCGAGTCGTCCGCAAGCAGCGCGGCGCCGACGTCTGGAAGTACGCCTGGAACGCCGACGACCGGCTGGTCGGCGTGCGCACGCCGGACGGCGCCGACTGGCGTTACCGCTACGACGCGCTCGGCCGGCGGATCGCGAAGGAGCGGCACGCCCACGGCCAGGTCGTGGAGCGGGTCGACTTCGTCTGGGACGGGACGACTCTGACCGAGCAGGTCACCCACCAGCGCTCGGTGACCTGGGACTACGACCCGTCGTCCCACCGGCCGCTCGTCCAGGTGGAGCGCACCGAAGACGACCACCGGAGCACCGACGAGAAGTTCTACGCGATCGTCACCGACCTGGTCGGCACCCCGACCGAACTGCTGGACGAGCACGGGAACGTGGCGTGGTTCGCGCAGACCACGGTGTGGGGACGGCCGGTCGCCCACGGCGGCGGCGCGTCGACCCCGCTGCGGTTCCCCGGCCAGTACGCCGATCCGGAATCCGAGCTCAACTACAACTACTTCCGGTACTACGACCCGGAATCCGCCCGCTACCTCAGCGCCGACCCGATCGGCCTGGCCGGCGGGTACGCACCGCACAGCTACGTGCCGAACCCGTTCGTGTGGCTCGACCCGCTCGGGCTCTCCCTGCTCGACGTCATCAAGAACGGCGTCCGGATCGTCGTCCACGAGTACGACGACGACTGGCCCGCACACGCCCACGTCTTCAACGGCAGGCGGAACATCCGGATCGGCCCGAACGGCCATCCGATGGAAGACGAGCCGGAGCTCAGCCGCGTGGAGCGGCAGGTGGTAGAAAACTTCAAGAAGGAGATCCGGAAGGCCGTCCGGAAGCTCGGCCGGCGCAACCAGGCGCAGGAGGCGGAGCAGAAGGCACAACGCGAAGCGAAGGCCAAACCTTGTGACAAGTGACCCCACCGCGACCCTGCGCGGCGATCTGACCGCATTGCTGGCGAACGCCGGCCTCGTCGACGTGGACGTCGACGAGGCCCTCGCCGACGAGCACGTGCGGTCGTCCGCCTACCGGCGCGTCGTCGCGGTCGCTGCCGCCGGCGAGAACCGTGACGGTGACCGCGAGCTCGTGGCCGCGCTCGTGCGCGACCCCGACCAGCTGGCGGCCAAGTCGGCGGTGGTCGACCTCGTCGACCGGGTCGCGGCGAAGGCCGCGAACCCGGCGGGGTTCCGGGAGTGGGCCGACGGGATCCTGCCGGAGGCGGACCGGCTCCGGTCCGAAGGCAACCGCGCCTTCGTCCGCCGCCGGGTCGGTGACTGGCTGCTCTACTTGTTGGTGAAGGCCGGTCACGTGCCGGCCGAGGCGGAACTGGCCGAAGTCACGCCCTGGATGCAGCGGCTCCTGGCCGAAGAATCGACGTCGCAGCCGGTCCTGGCGCTGCTCGCCGAGTCGGGGCACACCCGCAAGATCCGTAACATCGCGAAGAACCGGGCTTGACGGCTGCTCCCCGGTCCGTCATTCCAGGGGAACGTAGTCGCCACCGGCCTGAGCGGCGGCGAGGTCGGCGTGTGTGGAGGCGCTGGTCATGAAGCGCCCTTGGACGACGCGGACGTAGGAACCGTCCAGGGGAAAGACGAGCACGAACTTCTTTCCGTCGTTCCCGCGCGGCACGAGCCCCTTCGTAGGTGGGCGGCGGCCAGGCCGGCCTCGCCGCCGCCCAGATTGCGGGGTGTTCGCGCCGCGCAGCCGCGGCGCGAACACCCCGCTGTAGTGCTCAGGTTGCGGTGTCGAGTGCGGGTGGGTGTGGCTCGCCGGTGAGGGCGGACAGGGCGGCGGCGACTTCGGTGATGTCGGCTTTGATGTAGGTGGTGGTGCTGGAATCGCTGCCGCTCTCGGCGTGACCGGCGTAGGCGCGGGCGACACCGATGCCGAAGCGGCGTTCGACCCATTTCAGGGTGGTGTGGCGAAGCCAGTGCACGGACACGCCCATGGCTCTGGCCCAGTCGAGGATGTTCTGGACGCGGCTGAAGATGTAGTAGTAGCGGCGGCCGGTGATCGGCTTGCCGCTGGCGTAGCGCAGCAGCTGGCCGTCTCGGTCGCCGTCGCCGCGTTCGTCGCTGTGGGCGACCAGGTGCCGCATCAGGGTGGGCGACACCGGCTGCCAGCGTTCGGTCTCCCCTTTCTCCCGCAGAAGGATGAGGCACTGCTGCTGGTCGAGGTCCCGTGGCCGCAGGCTGTCTCGACGTGCAGCCGGCAGATCAGGGCGTCGAGCTCCGGATCGTTGCCGGTGCTGGCGACGACGTCGGAGAGTTCGGCCAGGCCACGGCGGGTGGACGGGTTGCGCCGTGGTTTGGTGACGCGCTTGGCCGGGTTGTCCCGGTCGTCCATGCGCTTGTCGTTGACCAGATGCTTGTAGAGGCAGCGGATGGCGGCGATGAAGTTCTCGGCGGCGTTGCGGCCACCGCGGGAGTTGCGCCGGATGAGGGCGGTGCGGCGCGCGATCTCGGCCTGGGTTTTGATGTCGCTGGCGGTGATGGTGTCCATCCGTCGCCCGTCCCACGCGGCTTGGGCCTTGTTCCAGTAGGAGCCGTAGGAGGCCGCGGTGCTGGCCGAGACGAGGCCGGCGACGACGGGGATCCATTCGTTGATCGTCGGGACGGGCTCGCGGTCACTGGCGTTGGCCGGTTCAGTGAGCAGGTCGGCGGGGTCGACGCCCAGGCGCGAGAGCAGCAGGCGGGCGGCTTCGAGGTCGGCGGCGTTCGTGGTCGTGGTCTCGGTCATTGGTCCGTCTCCCCGGCGGCAAGGGAGGTGTGGAAGTCGCGCAGCATCGCGTGCACGACGTGTTCGGGGTGCACGACCAGGACGTCGCAGGCCAGGTCTGCCACGAGCAGGACCCGGCTGCCGGCTGGTACGCGGCAGCCGTGGCGGACCGGTGCCGGCAGCACGACGTACGGTTTGGTGGTCATCCGGAAGATCCCGTCGCCGCGTCGGCAGATCACTACGGACGAGCGGATTTGGGTGATCAGCAGCCGGTCCCCCGGTTTCCAGCCCAGAGCGGTCACGACGCTTCGGTCCTGGATCCGACCGGAGGCGTCCAGCAGGGCGGTGGAGAATCGCCGCTGCCCGTCGGCAGCCAGGTCCGGCAACGCGGGCATCGGCAGCGGGACGAGGGTTGCGGCCGGTCCAGGCGCGGGTTCGTGCACGCCGGTGCGGGGCGGGAGCGTGAGCGGCGGGATGCCGGTCATGACGCACCTCCCCGACAGCGGTCGTGCGGGGAGGGCACGGTCAAGATCAGCGTAGCCGAGGTCGGCTGGGGCTGAACGTCAGAAAGACCCGCCGTGGCGGGCCTGTTACTCTGCGATGCGGGAGATATCCCGTGTTTTTGTGTCCGAGGACGATCTTGCTCGCTCGAAACAACCCTTAGCCTCTAAGATACTTTCCAGATGAGCGACCAGGACGCTAGGAGCAGGTAGCCACGGCCGAAGACCGACCGTGGACGATCTTGCTAGCTACCACACGCATTCGCCTCGCCCATTGACCTGCAGGCGGCGACTGGCGTAGCCGGCCTGCTTCGTCTGTCGATCATGCTCTCATTGCGCGCTACTGCAGTCCTCGCCCAGGACGATGGCGCATCTAGCCAGCCTGGGAAGAGACGGACCTCACTCGAGATTCTGCGTCGCGCCGGAGATGCCTGCGACTTCCTTAAGCTGCTCCGGGGACAGGGAGGTCTTGAGAATCGCCCGCGTGACATTCACTTTCCTAAAACTCACGTTGCGGAGGTCAGCGTCGGTGAGATCAGCTTCCGTAAGGTCAGAGCCTCTGAGAACGGCTTCGTTCAGGGTTGCGCGGGTGAGATCGGCCTGCGAGAGGTCGACGCCCTCAAGGTGGGCTCCCGCCAGGTCCAGGCCAGACAGCACTTGTCCGCGCAAGTTCGTCCGGTCGAGAACCGCGCCCTTCAGCGTTGCCCCGCGGAAGTTCGTGCCGTCAAGGTTCGCCCCGGTGAGGTCCGCCTTAGTCAGATCGGCGTTGGCGAGGTCGGCGCCAGCGAGGTTGGCTTCGCTGAGGATGCACGACGCCAGGTTGATGCCGCTCAGTTCCGCACCAGTCAGATCCACGCCTCGAAGATCGAGCTGCCCGACCTGCCACCAGTCCGGCCCAGGCTGGCGGGACCTATGCAGGATTCGTTGAGCGGTCAGGCGAACCTGCCGCTCTTCCAGTCCGGCACGCACCAAATCAGGGGAAGCCTCATCGTCCCTCTCCGCAGCTGTTTGACTGCCGGCAGGAAGCGGCATGCGCAAGTACGCGCACACAACGTTGAGGATCGTCTCGCGTTGAGTAGTAGAGGTTCGCCCTAGGCGATCCAATGCGTACAGGCCGCCGAGGCGCACTGGAGCGGCATCTGAACCCAGTTGCTCCACCGCTTTGGTGTACAGCTCGGTAATCCTGCGCTCTGTCGCATCATGTTCGGTCTGTTGGGCCACAGCGCGCTGATCGGCCAAGGCAAGTTCGGCGGAGCGTTGACGTCTGGCCGCCAGCAACAACGCAGCCGCACCACCGGTACCGACGACGATGGTACCTGCCGTGCGGATAGCATCTAGCTGCACCGCGGGAGCACCGCCACCATAGAGCCGGAGCAAAACCACAACAGCTGTTGTTCCGATCACCAGAAGAGTGGCGGCGCCTAGAGCAATGCTTCGGACTGAAATAACGCGCAGATCATCCGGCTGATCGCTCGTTTCTCGTCGATTGTGACTGAGCAGTGCGGCACCACCGATTACCACCAGCACGAACGACGTGGGAACGGCCCACCAGGTCTTCAACCAGTTCCATAACGGGCTCCACCATGCCCTCACCGCCCAGCCAGCCAGCGCCACGCCCCCGCTGATGCAAATCCAGGACAGGAACAGCGTCACCCGACGTCGAGGGGGCAAGTTCATGAGTCGTCTTCCTCGGAGTGTGGAGTTGGTCGTCGATAGGATCGCCCATCCCTTGCTGCTTCAAGCATCTCTCGGGTGAGGACCTGCTCTTGCGGCCACTGCAGTTCAGTGAGCCTATCGAGCCCGTCTGGCGCTCCGTCGGTATTGTCGGCAGCAGGCGCAGAGATATCGTCGAGAAGCCGGTCGATGAGCAGTGCCAGCGATCCTGGGCCGCTTCCGCCGTAGCCCCAGTTGATGCCGTAGTAGTAGTGTTGAGGTGCCAGCTGAAGGATTCCATTTCCTGTTCGAACCCAGATCGGCCGGTCGAGAATTACTTCGGCTAATTCGCCGTTCTCGACTGTAAGGCGTTGCGGTACCGCAACAGTCAGGGTGCCATCGGAGTTCCGGACGGCGGGCGCTCCGCTCACCGGGTCAACCATGGGCTCGGACTGTCCGCCGAGGTACTCGTGGAACGCCGTGCGTTCCCCGGCAACCGTGAGCCTTCTCGCCCATTCCGCACCGTAGCGGGAGTTGGGGCGGACGGTCTCGGTGCTGGCATACCGGAAGTTCGCCCCACCGTCCCAACCACCTACGATCCGTACGCACTCAAGGGCCACGAGGTCGCTGCGGGACAAGACGTCGCGCCAGCCGGCTTGCGCGACTGCCTGATCGATATCATCGGGCTCAGGAAAGTCGATTGGCCTTGCAGCGATCATGGTAGTCAATTCCATCGACTTGCCACGCCGCTCGTGCGACTCTGCCACTATCTTGAGATCCAGAAGGGCTCCCTCGGTTGCCCTTCGCTGTGCTACACGAGCCAGCTGTACCAGGACCTGCTGTGCCGGTTCTCCGTCAGCCAATGCGCTCGCCAACCGCAGAAGCGGCATAACGTCCACGTCTGGGTTTGGCAGGTAACTGACTGTTGTGCTACTGGGCGTCCATTCCTCCATAATATGAGGGATGCGAAGAGAAAACGGCCAATAAGGCGCGGGTCGCCCCAGTACGCGCGAAAGATCGGCCCATCGCGCAGCGAAATCCGCCCAGGTCGGATTCTCGTGCCCGGGCTGGGCCGTACCCACTGTAGGTCCGTCTCGACCGAAGTCCGACGCTATCCTGACCAGCGCATCGGCCTCGGGGAACAACTCCGCGACCTCAAGCGCCGTCGGACCGTGGTGGTGGCGAAGTGGCCAGCAAACCGCAACGATGCCAGATTCCGTGGCCCACTCCTGGATCACAGCGTCGACAACTTCCGTACTTCCTCGGTACGTCGCTTCGTCTCTGGCGTCCGGCCAATACCTCAACGATGTTTGGCGGAGCAGCTCTCGCCGGCCGGTCAACGCAGCCCACCGGAACAGGTCGTTCTCGTGCCAGTACAAGCGATCGTCGTGACTACCTGCCGGCACGCAGAAACTTCGGCGCCAGTGGTACCACCTGGCTTGCAGAGGTCGAAGGCCGAGTGTCCTTGCCGCAGCCGCGATATCAAGTCGTTCACGATCGTCAAGCCCAGTCACCCGGCTATGATGCCGCACCTGCCGGGCCGCGCAATACCCGACTCACCGGCCCTGGAGGAGTTCCGCGGGCACTACTGCTGGTAACCCAAACCTGAACCGCGCCGGGCCCGAGCAGCGGAAGTGCCGGCCGGACATCCTGTTCGTAAATAACAGACCATCTGCGCACGTGGCGCTTATCAACTTCACGGAATGCGTAACGCGACAGAGGAGCAACTCGATCTTTCCACGAAGACATAGGTTGTGTTGGCGACGCAAAGAAGGTAACTGCATGACGAACGACCAACTCGCACCGTTTACGTCACGCATAACTTCTTCCCGAAAGGGCGCCAATGTTTGAGATCGACTTCCTCCCGGTTGCAAATTCAGCGGAAGATGCCGGCACGAAATCTGGTGACGCCATCGCTGCGAGATTCCATGACCATGCGGGTCAACAACGAGTGATCGTCATTGACGCGGGGTTTCAAGCTACCGGACAAGAGCTAGTTGAACACATCGTTGAATACTATCAAACCGAGTACGTTGACTTGGCTATTTCCACCCACCCCGATGGCGACCATATTAATGGCCTCTCTACAGTAATCGAGGAGCTCGAAGTTGGCGAGCTTCTCGTGCATCAACCGCGAGCGCACGCAGGGTCAGCAGCTTCATTTGTCACGAACATCGAAGCAGTCGACAGTCTGATCGAAACTTCTATTCGCCATCATACGGTTGTCTCAAGCCCCTTTACGGGGAAGACACGATTCGATGGAATACTAAGAATATTGGGTCCCGATCGCGTTTTCTACGAGCAACTCCTGGATGAACATATTGACGATGAACGCTCAGGCGCGCGACCATTAAATCTCACGCGAGCTGCCCGGAAATTTCGCAATATTTTCGCGGATGCAGTCTCTCTCATTCCATTCGAGGAGACGCTCACTGACTTCGGTGAAACAACGCCAAGGAACGAAACGTCGGTCGTCACACTCCTAACTATAGACGGCCAGAGGATTCTATTCACCGGCGATGCCGGACAAAGATCTTTGTCACGCATTGCCGATGAGTACGAACGTCAGGTCGGCAGCTTTAAAGACTCTCCACTTTCGATAATTCAGGTTCCCCACCATGGCAGCAGGAGAAACATTGGCCCAACCCTACTGGACCGTATTCTCGGACCACGCGGACTACCCCATTCAAACACCGAGGGCATAGTGTCCGCCGCAAGAGATGCGCCGAAGCATCCTTCTGCGAAGGTGACAAATGCATTCTTGCGTCGCGGTGCGAGCATTACGGTAACAGCAGGGCGAACGGTCTGCTGCCCGAATGGCGTAGCTATGCGTCCCGGCTGGGGGCCTGCTCCAGTGCTGCCCCCACTAGATGAAGGCAGCGAAGAGGATGACTGATCTACTCGACAAATTGGACTCTTACTCTCGGAAAGCACGGCTCTATCCAGCACTACTTGTCAGCCTCCCGGTCGCGTTATCAGTCACCCTTATCTTACCTGGGTTCACATTTGAGAAATTTTTACCAATCATCATCGCTGCCGGCATTCCTTTCTTTACGATGAGCGTAGTCCGCATTCGAGGACAACGGTTGCAAAAGAAGCTTGAGAAGACCTGGGGAGGCTTACCCACAACACAGATGCTGC
The DNA here is from genome assembly GCF_010550475.1 of Amycolatopsis sp. SID8362. Taxonomy (NCBI): domain Bacteria; kingdom Bacillati; phylum Actinomycetota; class Actinomycetes; order Pseudonocardiales; family Pseudonocardiaceae; genus Amycolatopsis; species Amycolatopsis sp. SID8362. The sequence goes on along the minus strand of NZ_JAAGNB010001554.1, from coordinate 17,106 downwards.
GCATCGTCGGGGGCGAGGCGAACCGAGTATCAGTGGACAGACGTCGGCGACTATTAGCAAAGTTCATCGGAGAACCGCTGCCAACCGAAGAAGAGGAGCGCGAGAATCCCCTTGAGGCCGATCAGCGGTACATTCTTGCGACTCGCATACTGATAGCACGCGTCCGAGATCAGAGGGAAAAATACCCACGGGTCCACGACGAAAATGTAGGATTTGGATTTTGGCGCAACTTGCTAGCACTAAAGCCGTTCGCGCTTGCAATGCTCACTTTGACAATTATCGCCAACGGTATTGCATTGGCGTATACGCGTGAAGTATCTGGAGCATTGATAGCCATCCTACTGAACATCGCGTTTGCAGCTTGCTGGCTAACAATAGTGAAAGCGGATCGCGTACAGCAGCAAGGAGAGACCTACGCTGAACGACTTTACGAAACACTGGAGAACCTAACATCCGACGGCTCCTCCGATTAGCCAGTGCCCAGTAGATCTTTCGATTGGATGATACACTTGGGCTAAGTCCACGCTGAACATGTCACCCTCCCGTAAGGGGCTAGGTCAAATAGGGTTGGAGTCAGAAATCAACGACCAGTCACTCAATCAAGTATCTGACCTTGAACTCTATCAGCTAGTACGCCGGCCAACTCTTCATGCAGTAAGGATAATTCGCCGAGCACTCTCCGCGGAGGATTGGCTTTCAGAAACGATTAGCAGCTCAGGCAAACTCAAGCGCGAGGTTGCGATCAAATCTATCAATTGCGATAATCTAGATGGATTTGCAGACCTTGTCGAAGGTATCCGCGAGCGCCCAGTTGTAGCAGGCAAGTTCTCTCTCCCTTACAACGAATCTTTCGAACTAATACTGCATGAAGTTGCCTCGTTACCGCTGACACTTGCAGAAGTAATAACAAGAACTAACGGGCCTGACGACTCGCTAGACGAGGTCCTACTCAAATCATCGTTCGCTCAGCAAGAGCTGTACCTGCTAAATGTCGACCCTCGTGTGGATATCATCATCCCAATTCTTGGCGCGAAATTTACAGGTGCCATTTCGTTCAACGACTATGAAATAGTCGAGTTTACATCTCCATTTCGACAGAGATTCAGAGACGGCGCGGAAGTTTCACCCCGAGACGTCCAACGTCTCACGGACGCTACACACGCCATTCGCATAGCTAATGTCGCGTGTGTTCCTGGTGGATACGGAGAATACTTCGTCGCATCACCAAAAGAAGAGACCGATGAAATTATCTCCCGGCTTTTTCAGGCAGCCGCGATACTGCTGCCAGGCCATGCGACTCACGCTCAACTAGGTTTCTTTCCGCGTGGCTGGTCGACAAATTTAGCCGACGCGGAAAGGCCGTACGTTTACCTTCTTCGGGAGTACGGGTTCCGGATCGACAGCTTGGATCGCCGGGAACCAATTGTCATTTCGGCCCAGACCGCAAATGAAATGGGCTTGCTATCGAATTCGCTCTCAGCCGCACATCCAAGCATAAGGGTGGCCGCCCGTCGACTGGTCAGCTCTTACGATCGAGATAATGACGAGGACAGAATTATCGATCTCAGCATTGCCCTTGAAGCAATTCTCGGTTCCGGATTTAGCGAAACGGTCCACAGGATTAGCCTCCGCGCGGCAGCTCTCTTGTCATTAGCCGGGTGGGCGGATAGCAAGAAGAGCTATGACGCAATGAAAGGCATGTACAGCTACCGTTCAAGGGTTGTTCACGGAACACCAGGACCACATAAGCAAGATCTACTCAAAATAGACGGCGTCCCAATACACGCTTCTCGCTTCGCGATTGCAGCCCTATGCTCACTCCTTAAACTTATTCTTTCGATGGAGAATTTTCATCCGGATAAGATCGATGAAGAGTTCGTTTACGCCGCCTTTGACATACAAGCGGCGAAGCTTCGAGAATCAAACGACAGGAGTCGAGGCACCGAAGACACTTAGTCCCACGGAGGGGTACCAGCGCCTACTGGGAGATTTAGAATTCTTTTTTGGGTCTCCCGCCGCGTGGGCCCACTCGTACGCCAGCGGCCTGGAGCAGACTGTAAACCTTGCCGTAGGAGACACCGGGCAGCTCGACTACCGCGCGCGGACCGTCAGGCCGCTGCCATACTGTGCAACGACCGTCGGCTCGTTCAGGTGACATTTGATGCCGCGGCCGATCTTCGATACGTCCGTGCCGAGTTGGCGTAGCAATGCGCCGGTCCAGCTCGGCGACAGGTCGAATTCGCAGGCCGGCTCGACCATCGGCGTGCCGACAGGGCATGTAACCAACAGCCGGACGTTCCGTTCCGCCCGCTCTTCTTCGGCCGGGGTCTGTGGGCACACTGTTACCCGACCCCTGGTTGTCGGACGCCGAGCCGTATAACTGGCGGTGCAGGCACCGTTCGTTGTTCTCGTCGCTCTTCTTCCGTGTCGTGGGCAGCGGGGCGGCGTGCGTTGGCTGTCAGGCTGTCGTGGATCAGCCGTCACAACTCGTCTCGCGAGCCGTCACGCCGTCACGCGTGCTGTGACGGCGCCGAATGCTGCTTGACCTGCGGGAACGTCGCTTGTGACGGTTGTGATGGTCCTGCTCAAAGCCGTCACAACCGTCACTACAGGTCCTCCGCACAGGGCTTTGGGCCGTCGGCGGAACGCTTGTCACAACGTGTTGAGCGGCCGGAGTGCTGCGCGCCGCGCGATACGAGTTCAGCGGCCATGCTCGCGACCTTGTCGAGCGCCTTGACGTGTTCGGTCAGCCGGTCGAGCCCGAGCGTTGTGAGGCGGAGCTCTACGCGACGTCCTTTGGTTAGGGTCTCCACGTACCCAGCGGCGCGCAGCCGTTCGACATGCGGGGCGAACTTTCGCTCGCTCAGACGCAACACACCCTGGACAGTGACGTCGTCGCGCCAGCGCATGTCGGCCAGCAGGCACGCGATGAACAGCCGCACCGGCAGGAGCAGCAGCGGGTCAAGCTCGCGTTGGAAGGCTGGCGTGATCGGCTGAGAACTTGACGTCATTGCTCGATCGCCGACTGTTCGACAGTTGCGGGGGTCGGTGCACGGTGGAGGCAGGTCACGCAGGGCATCCCGACCGGACGCTCCAGCAACTCAAGCTCGCCAGGCCCGAACGCAGCGCCACAGTATGCGGTCAGCTGCTCTGGCGTGGACTCCTCCGCCGAGACCGGGAACACGTGAACGACGCGGCGAGACTCGCCAACCGTGCCGGGCAACGGGCGCGCGATGATCAGGCGAACGGTCATCGGGCGCCTCGCCGGGCGTGGTGATCGGCGGGAACGGGCGCGGTCGGGGCGCCGCCCGTTCCCGCCGACGTCGTGGTCCGGCCGCCCTGCTCAGGAATGAGCCGCACGCGTTGAGGCGGGCGCGGCGGCAGGACGGCCGGAGTCTGGAGGCGGCCGAACAGGCGACGCCAGCGTGACGGCTTCCTGGGACACGTGCGTTCGGGCGCCGGTGGGGCCGAGCGAAGCCGGACCAGCACGTTGCATGCGCCGCACCGACGACCCGGAGGCACCAGGCACGAGTCGAACGGCACTTCGCGGCCGCACAGCGAGTAGTAGCGGCCCGTCTGGTGCGCGACGCCGTCGGCAAGGTCTTCGTCGGTGACGGCGTGGTCCAGGTTGTCGGCCACGCTGCGGTGCCAGGTCACGTACAAGCGCGAAGGCCGCGAGACGCGTTCGCCCCTGGTCACGTTCGCTCCCCTGGTAGCCGGATGTGTTGAAATCATCCAAACCCGAGTGCTCGGCTGAGCCCAGAGCGCAAACGTCGCAGTTTCGCGGCGGAGACGTGGCAGTCGTCCGATCTACCTGGTGATATGCCTGCTAGGCTGTGATCAAGGTCAGCAGAGCGAGGTGTTCGGATGGTCAGCGTTCGTCGGCGCGATGAGCTTGTTTCAGCTCGTAAGGCGGCCGGGCTGACACAGGAGAAGCTCGCCGAGGTGATGTGCGTCGACCGATCAACCGTCATCCGGTGGGAAGCCGGCGAGTACGCGCCCCTGCCCTACCAGTGGCCGAAGCTGGCCAAGGTGCTCGGCCGCTCCGCCGACGAGCTGCGCGAGCTGATCGGCCTGCGCCTGCCCCAGGAAGCACCGACGCCCCGGTCAAGGCTTGAACCTGCGTTCGGCTGGCTGGATCGGCACGTTGGGTGGCCCCCAGGAACTACGCGCACGCGAGTCGCAGCAGCCGCGCCCGCGAGGTCGCATGGTGGCACTACTGCCGGCCGAAGTCTCGTCGCTGAGACCCTGGCGAGCTACTACGGCGATTCGATTCCTGGTCACGCGCAGTACGCCGCGCGGTGCGATCCACTTCGGATAGCGACCAGCGTTCTCACACGGCCGGAGTGGCTGGATTTGGCTTGCCCCTTGACGTTTGAGGGCGACCAGCTGGCGTTGGCGGCCGACGGCGAGGCGTCGCGCGCGAAGGTTGACGCAGCCGCCGCGGTTAGCAGGCTGGCTGAAGCCGCGACAGACGACGTACGTATCGCCGACGTGCCGCTCTATCGGCTCACGGACGTGCAGGTTCGGCCCGGCGCGGTCGGCGGCAAGGTCAGCGTGGTGCCGTTCGTCGAGTACGCGCTGAGCGTTGACCTTCTCGAACGCGAGCTACATGAGAGCCTGGCCGCCGGTCGCGACCGGATGCCGCTCCGGGACCGGTACCTGCCCGATCTTCCTGCCGTACTCGACCTTCAAGGACGGCTTTGTGCCGGTGGAGTCCTCGCCTTGACGGCGATCGCCCGGCCGGCCGACCCGTACCGCGGTGAAGCGGACTACCTACTTCTGGTCCAGGAGCGGTCGGGTCGCGTGCTGAACGCTGCGCGCAGGCTGGCCGTGATCCCGAAGAGCTTCCACGCACCGCTTGCCAACCACCGTGCCGACGCGCGGATCGGCGCCACGCTGCGGCGCGAACTGGAAGAAGAGCTGTTCGGACGGCTCGACGTCGACCGAACGACCGGAACGCAGCGCGCCGCCGACCCGATGCACCCGAGCAGGCTGTCTGCTCCGATGCGTTGGCTGAACGAGCAGCCCGGCCGGCTGCGGATGGAGTGCACGGGGTTCGGGCTCAACCTGGTCAGCGGGAACTACGAGTTCGCTAGCCTGGTTGTGATCGAGGACGAGGAGTTCTGGCCACGGTTCGGGGGCGACGTCGAAGCGAACTGGGAGGCCGCCGGGCTGCGGCAGTACTCGACGCTCGACGGCGACTTGATCAGCGAGCTGATCGGCGACGAAACCTGGAGCAATGAGGGGTTGTTCGCATTTCTCCAGGGCTTGCGTCGGCTCGCCGAGATAGGCGGCGATCGAGTGCGGATTCCCGCCGTCGAATTAGGTTGCTGACGGCCATCGGACGGTGAGGACCACCGAATCCGCCAACGCTTCCCAGGAATGGTCGACGCCTGGACCCCACATCACGTAATCGCCCTGCCGATTCATGATCTTGCCGCCGCCGGTGACTTCGACACGGAACTCCCCGGAGACGAGCATCACCAGCGTGGTCCGCTGGTCGTCAGACGTCCACTCAGGACGTTTGTCGCCCGCAGGGTGGTTGGCCCACTTGACTTCCACGTCCTTGGAGGCCCGGACACCCTGCGACGGGTCAATGAAGTGCCCGACCAGCCAGCCACGCGTCCCGGCCGCGTCCTCGTTGGCGTTGCCGGCGGTCCAACCGTCGCTCACTGGCTGATCTCCCATTCGATCTCGGGCAGTTTCACACGCGCTCCGCCGATTTGCGAAAGGCGCCTGATTCCTTGCGCCATGGCGAACAAACCTTCGTTGCTCCACGCTACATCACCCAGCAACTCGGTGACGAGTTCCGCGTCGGTAGTCGAATACTGACGAAGAGTCGCAGATTCCCAGTTCGCTTCTACCACTCCGCCGTAGCGTGCCCAGAATTCTTCGTCATCGATGACGATCAGGCTGGCGAACTCGTAGTTCCCGCTCACGAGGTTCAGGCCGAACCCCGTGCACTCCATCCGCAGACGGCCGGGCTCCGCCATGAGCCAGCTCATCGGCTCGGTGAGCTTGGTCGGGTGCAGCGGGTCGGCCGCCAGCATGTCGCCCAAGGTGTTGTCGATGTCCGGGCGGCCGAACAGCTCCTCTTCCATCTCGCGGCGGAGCGTCATGCCGACCTGGGCGTCTCGGCGGACGTCGGTGAGTGGCTGGTGGAAGCCCTTCGGGATCACCGCGAGCCGGCGCGCGGCATTGAGTACGTGGCCGGACCGCTCTTGGATCAGGAGCAGGTAGTCCGCCTCGCCGCGGTACGGGTCGGCAGGCCGGGCGATCGCGGTGAGCGCGAGCACGCCCCCTGCACACAGCCGGTCGCCGATGTCGAGCACCGACCGGAGATCCGGCAAGTAGCGGTCTCGGAGCGGCATCGCGCTCGAGCCGGTGGCCACGGCGTCCACCAGCTCGCCTTCGAGCAGGTCGACCGTCAGCGCGTAGTGCACGAACTGCGACATGCCGAACGTCCCGCCGAGCTGGTGTTCACGGATGTCCGTGCTCGTCAGCCGGTAGATCGGGCTGTCCGTTAGCCGGGTGTTCATGGACAGCGTCTCGGCGAGCCGCTGAACAGCGCGGCCGGCGGCGTGGGCGTCCAGGTCCAAGTCGACTTCAGGCTGCGCGCTCGGAACGCGGAACCGGTCGTGCGGCGGGCGCAGTTCGCAGTCCAGGTCCAGCGAGTCTGCGCAGGTCAGGACGCTGGTGTTCATGGCCAGCTCGCCACACCGCGCGGTGTACAGGCCATGGTCGTCGAGCCGGTTGCCGTAGTAGGTGGCCAGCGCTTCCGCGACTTCGCGCTGGCTGACCCAACCGCGTCGCGTGCCGCGGTCATGGAGGTCTTGGACGTCGACGCTCGCGACTCGCTCGGCAACGGCACGGCGCGCGGTGCCCGGCGTCCAGTGGGCGTGCCGGTCGAGCCACTCAAGAGCGGCGCCGATGTGGGGGTCCGCAGCAAGCCGCCGGTCGGCCTCCGTCGTGTCGACGGTCGGCCCCTCGCCGATCAGCTCGGCGAAGCGGACGCGCTCGGCCTCCGACGCCCGTTCATAGGCGGTGTCCAGAACCTGTTGCATCTCCGACTGCGGCCGGAGATCGGGTTTCTTGTGCCAGGACGCGACCGTGCGCGCGCTGATTCCGAGGTGTTCGGCGAACCGCTCCTGGCTGAGCCGCAATGCCGACTGCAATGCGACCGCTGTTCGCCCCGTCCATCCCCCGGCCGGACTCATCGCGCTCCCGAATGTCGCTGCTCTGCGGTGGTTGTGCAGTGGTCCTGCGGTGCTTGTGCATGGGTTGCGACGCCCTTCCGGCCTTGAATTAGAGGCATGGAAAACACCTCACACACCAAGTCGCTAACCCTTCGGTTTCACGTGCTCGACGACGGTCGCGAGGCTCGTTTGGACGTCCTCCAGCCGGTCTGTGATCTCGGCCAGTCGCTGTTCGAGCGCGTCCAGCCGGGACCACAGTTCATGGCCGTCGTCGACCGGCTCGTCCGGGTGCGGCGGCGTGCGATTCTGCAGCACGGCCAACAGATGCTGCGGATGCCAGCCCAGCGTCGTCGACAGGGCTTCAAGCGTCCGCGCGCTCCGACGGCGCTCCACCGTGTGGTGCTGGAGCTCGCGCACGATCGCCTGCGACACGTGCGACCGCTCGGCCAGCTCGCGTTGTCGCCAGCCGAGTTCGTTCACGCGCATGTTGATCGCCTTGGCGACTGCCGCCCAGTCCTCCGTCACGTATTCCTCCGCGCTCCGCCTCAGCGCCGAGATTAGCGGTTCATCGAGCTTTCATCGCGTCGCATAGCGCATTGCCTGCGGCGCGTCGGACAAACACGTCCGACGTAGAGCTGAAATCAACAACATAGTCTTGAAATCATCAGATTGGTTCTCTCATGAACGCCAAAACGACCTTTCACACCATTCCCGAGTCCGCGTGGATTCTCGGGGTCTCTCGCAACACCGTCAGCCGGGCGATCCGGACCGGCATGCTCCGCGCCACCCTCTGCCGCTCCGGCCTGCGCGTCTCGTCCGCCGAGCTGGCCAAGGCGCTTCAGGACGGAGGTGCGGCATGGAAGCCGACGACCTCTGGCTGATCGGCATCGCATGGCGGCTCGATCGTCTGCGGTGGGTACCTTCTGATGTCCTGCGCGACGTCGTGACCAGCGATGGAGCCTGTATGACACCGTCAGAGGCCGGTCCGCCGGACGCTCGCGATGACCGCGAGTTCGCCAAGCTGTTGTGCGGCGGCTGCCCGGTCCAGGACGAGTGCCTTGAACTGGAGCTTCGCATGGCCGGCGTCGACACAGTGGGCGTCTGGGGCGCGATGACCGACGATGACCGGCGCGCGCTGCACCCGCACTGGCTGTCTCGCGGCGAGCGTTTCGAGCGGGGTGCGCGATGAACGGACTCACCGTGACGCCGACGCAGATCCTCGCCGGTGTCGGCGTGCTGATCGTCCTGCTCTGGGTCTGGCGGGCCGGCGCTCGCCGGGCGAAGGCCGCAGCGGAAGCTGCCCGGTCTGGAGCGCGGCTCGTATCACTGGTCGGGCGCGTGCTGTTCAACGCCGGGTTGATCGTCGCCGTTCAGTGGGTGGTGATCGCTCACCCGGGTAGCCCGTGGCTGCTGTTCGCCGTGCTCGGGTTGCCGGCGCTGTTCGCGTCCTACGCACTGACCCGCGCCATGACCGTAACCACGGTCGACACCTCGAAGCGGGGTGGTCGGCGATGAACCGGGCACAACGGCTCGCACAGGACGCGGCCGAGGCCGCGGAGGTGCGCGCTTACCAGACCGATCCGGACGTCGTCGCGCTGCGGATCGAGCGCGTGCGACGGCAAGTCGATTGGATGTGCTGGTCCGGGGTCGTGCTCGGGCTGGCCTTCACGATGACCAACGTCCAGGGCTTCGCGTCGGCCGGGACGCGGCCAGGCTCCCTGCCGTGGCTCGCCGCGTGGGTGCTGGACCCGACCGTCTCGCTCGTCCTGCTGGCGATCCTGCGGGCGGAGCAAGTGACGGCGCGGTACCAGGTCAAGACGGGTGCGTGGGTGCGGCGGGCGAAGTGGTTCACGCTCGCGGCTACGTACGTGATGAACACCTGGACGTCGTTCGCGGCTGGGGAAGCTGCCTCGATCGTGCTGCACTCGGTGCCGCCGCTGGTCGTGTTCGTCGCCGTCGAGGCGATCACCGACCTGCGGGACAAGCTGACCGACGCCGTACTGGTAGCTGCCGAACGGCGTCCCGTCCAGCAGGAGACCGGCGGGCGGCGCGTGCTGTTCGCCGACTACCTCGCCGTCGCTCGGGAGATGTGGACGCCGGACGTCGAGATCACGCCGGCGTGGGTGCGGCGGGCAACCGGGTGCTCACGTGGCCTGTCGCCCCGGCTGGCGCGGGCGCTGCGGGCGGAGGTGGGTCATGACTGACTCGTTGCCGGTCAAGGCCGATCCCGTGTTCGACGGCGAGCTGATCGACGACACGTTGCCGCAACCGCGCCCGCGCGCACCGAGGAGGAATCGCTTCGTGTTGTGGTGGCTGCACTCGTCGCGCGTGCCGCTGTGGCTGAAGAGCAAGCCGCAGGCGAGGCAAGCGCTCAAGGATGCCGTGGTGTGGCTGGTGCTGTCGCCGTTGCGGTTCCTCGGTGCCGTGGTGCGCGGTGTCGTGGTCGGCGCGCGGTGGTGGCGCGGTTGGGTGACTGTCCGGGACTACCGGACGGCCGCAGAGGAGTCGGAGAAGCTGGCCGACAAGTTCACCGAGATCCGAGCGCTCACGCTGTTCCGGTGGAAGGTGACCGGTGCTGTTCTGGTCGGTGCGGCCGTGGCGGTCGCTGTCGTCGATCTCGTGTACGGAACCGATCCTTTGTGGATCGGCGGAGCCGCCGCCTGTGTAGCGCTCGCGATCCTCGGGCGTAAGAAAGACGGTAGTCCCGGGCGCAAACCCGCGCTCGCCGGACCACGGACGTTGACGTGGACGATGGACCCGCAGGTCCTGGTGGACGCGTTCCGCGACGCGAAGCTGATCGGCAAGGACGAGACATTGCGGCTCGTCGAGCGTGCGACGCGCGTCGGCGATGGTTGGGCGGTCACCGTCGACCTTCCGGCCACGCGCAAGGCAGCCGACGTGGTGAAGAACCGGGACGCGCTCGCGTCGGCCCTCGCGGTTGATGAAGTGCAGCTCATCGTGGAGCGCGTCCGCGGCAATGGCGGGCACGCCGGGCGGGTGTCGATGTGGGTAGCCGATGAGGACCCGTACAGCTCGCCACCGTTGCGGACGCCATTGCTCGGCGTGACGCAGTGGGACGCGTGGCGGCCGATCCCGTTCGGACGGGATGCGCGTGCCCGGCGGATCGACCTGCCGCTGGTGTGGACGTCACTGCTTGTGGGTGCGATCCCGCGGCAGGGCAAGACGTTTGCCGCCCGGCTGGCCGCGGCCGGGCTCATCCTGGACGCGTGGGTGCGGCTGTACGTCGCGGACTTCAAGGCCGGAAAGGACTGGGACGCGGCTGGCCTGGTTGCGCACCGGTTCATGTCCGGTGACGAATCCGAACACGTCCTGGCCCTGGTGGACTGGCTGATTGAGCTGGTCGGCGAGGTCCAGACGCGGTTCCGGCGGATGCGCGACCTGGACGACCTGACGTGCCCGGAGTCGAAGGTCACGCCAGAGATGTCCCGCGACAAGGCGCTGGACATGCCGATTACCGCGATCTTCATCGATGAGGTCCAAGTTCCCTTGGAAGACCGCACACCCGTTGACGTTCAGGGAAAGAAGCTTCCTGCGGGCGAGTACGTCGGCGAGCTGCTGACGTGGCTGGCGAAGAAGGGGCCGGCGGCCGGGATCGTGCTTGTCCTCGCCACGCAGCGACCGGACTCGAAGACCATCCCGTCCGGGCTCCGCGCGGTGCTCGGGTCGCGGTTCGCCCTGCGGGTGATGGACTGGCGCGACTCCAACATCGTGCTCGGCGAGCAGATGAACACGCGCGGATTCGACTCATCCCGGCTGTTGCCCTCACACAAGGGCGTGGGCATCCTGCGGCCGGACGGCGACACGGCGGCCGGGGCGGACGTGCTGGCTATGACGGTCCGGACCTACTACATGCCGAACGAGGACTGGCGAACCATCTGCGAGCAGGGCCGGGCACTGCGCGAGGCCGCCGGGACGCTCACGGGGCACGCGGCCGGCCAGGACGCGACGCCGGTGCTCGACCATGCTGCGGCTTTCAAGGCAATCGGTGCAGGTCAGCCCGTTGACACGGTTCAGCTGCCTGAGCTGCTTGCGTCGCTCGTCGACTACCTGGGCGACGATCTGGGCCCGGACGGCCGGGAGTTCGTGCCCACGGCCGAACTGCTGGGTGCCTTGGAGATCGACCGCAAGACGTTCGCCCAGGAGATGACCGACCTGGGATGCCGGCCGACACGCGACCGCGTGACCGGGGAAGACGGCGAGATGCGGCAGGTTCGCGGGTATCGGACGGCTGAAATCAGGAGCGCAATCGACCGCGCAAGGGAAGGCGGCGAATCGACCGGGCAGGAAGGTCGGTCATGAGCGCCACTCACTCCGAGGATCGACCGATCCAGGTTATCCTACCTGCGGGATTGCCGGAGCTGACGCCAGTCGTGGCACGCGGACTGATGGCCGTTCTGATCGAGCTTACCAAGGTGCCGGTGTTGGACGGACCGGCAGAGGAGGAACCGTGACGGCTGAAATCAGCAACGACCCGTGGTCGACGCTGGACGACATCCTTGGTCTTGAGGTGGCCGAGCCGGTCGACGACGGGATCGGTGAGCTGGCGGTCTACGGCCGGTGCTCGACGGAAGACAACCAGGACCCGGAGACCTCTCGCGGCTGGCAGTTCGGGAACGCGCGGAAGTTCGTCGAACCGTTGGGCGGCCGGATCGCCGCCGAGTACTTCGACATCGGGCAGTCGCGGTCGGTCCCCTGGGAGCGTCGGAACGAGGCTTCCCAGTTGCTAGCCGAGTTGAAGAACCCGCGGCGGACGTGGAACGCCGTCGTGGTCGGCGAGGGCACCCGGTGTTGGTTCGGCAATCAGTTCTCACTGATCGCGCCACGGTTCGCCGCGTACGGCGTTGACCTGTGGGTGCCAGAGCTTGGCGGGAAGTACGACGCGCGGAACCCATCGCACAAGATGCTCATGAGCGTGCTCGGCGGGATGAGCGAGTCGGAACGCCAACACGTCCAAGCTCGTGTCCGCGCCGCGATGGATGCGCAGGTTGTCAACGAAGGGCGACACCAGGGCGGCCGGGCGCCGTACGGGTACGTCGTCGTTGACGGCGGTCCGCATCCGAACCCCCGAAAGGCCGCTGAGGGGTTCCGGCTGCGCGTGCTGGCCATCGATCCCGACGCAGCCGAGGTGGTCCAACGGATCTTCTCCGAATACATGGAAGGCGTCGGCGATCGAGCCATCGCGAAGGGGCTCAATGAGGACGGAGTGCCCTGCCCTTCCGAACGCCGGCCCGACCAGAACCGGCACCGGCTCGCCGACGGCTGGCAAGGCAGCACCGTCCGATCCATCCTGGAGAATCCGCGATACACCGGGTACGCGATCTTCGGGCGTTGGACCAAGCACGAGACGCTTCTGAATCCGGATGACGTCGGCGCGGGGCACGTCGTGCGGTTCAAGCGGGCGGCGCCGGATCGCGTTGTTCGGTCGCGGCGACCTGCGCACCCGGAGATTGTTTCTGTCGAGGCGTTCACTCAGGCGCAGTTGATGCGCCGGTCACGCGCGGCCGGTGGACTGCCTGGGATTGCCAAGCTCGAACGGAATCGAGCGGCCACGAAGCACACGTACCTGTTGAAGGGACTAGTGCGATGCGAGATCTGTACCCGGAAGATGCAGGGTGCTGCGATCCGGAAGGGCGTCTACTACCGGTGCATTGCTCGAACGATGGCGCCGGGTTCGGCGGCGTTGGCCGATCACCCGAAGACGGTCAACCTACGCGAGGACGTCGTGGTCCCGCCGATCAACGACTGGCTGTGCCAGATCTTTGCCCCGGACAACCGCGACGAGACGGTACGGCTGCTCACCGGGTCGCAGGACAGCCGGGTGGACGGCCGTCGAGCCAGCGCGAAGAAGCGGCTGAAGGCCGCCGAGGAGAAGCTACGGCGACACTTGGCGGCCATCGAGGCCGGCGTAGACCCCGTCAACTTCGTCGAGCCGATGAAGCGCGCACAGGCCGAGCGGCAGGCCGCCATGGAGGAGCTGAAGCACCTGCCGGACACGCAAGCGGTCGACATTGCGGAGGTGTACGCGATGCTCGACCAACTCGGCGACGTCGCCAGGCACCTCAACTCGCGCAGCTCGGAGAGGATCACGCAGGTCTACCGCGACCTGGGCCTACAGGTGGTCTACGACAACAAAAAAGAGGCAGTCACTGTGACTGCCTCTCCCCGTGTGGGTAACGTGTGTGTCCGAGGGGGGACTTGAACCCCCACGCCCGTTAAGGGCACTAGCACCTCAAGCTAGCGCGTCTGCCATTCCGCCACTCGGACCTGCTGAAGAAAGAGTATACGGCCACCCCGCCCCCTCGTTCAGGGGGGTGCACATCCACCTCCTCTCCCCCTCTGGCAAGATCGTCAAGTTTCACCCCACCTGCATCGATTCAGCCCGCCGGCCCAGGGCGAACATCAGCAACGGCTCCTCGTAGCGGTAGCGATCCGTGCCGGACGGCTGCAGCAGGTGGGCGTCGACCAGGGATTCCAGCAGGACCGCCGCGTCGGGCAGGGGTAGGTCCAGGGTGGTGGCGGCCGTCGCGACCGAGAGCGGGGTCGGCGAGGCCAGCAGGCTGAATGCCCTCGACTGGGCCGGGGTCAGCTGGGCCAGGGCGGACTCGTACGGCTTCTCGATCGCCCAGCACTCCGGGGGTGTCACCGGGGCTCCTGGGGCCGGGCGGCCCAGGCGGGTCAGGGCCTCCGCCAGGGTCCAAGCCGGGCGGGCGGACAGTCTGGCTCCCACCGCCTGGATCACCTGGGGGAAGCCCGCCGTGCGCTCGGCCAGGGCCTGCGATGCCTGGGGGTCCTGGGTCACGCGGTCGCGGCCGATCAGGCGCTCGAGCAGGGCCAGCGAATCCGACGGGGTCAGGCCGCCCAGTTTGGTCCAGTGGGCGTGCGGGAGGCCGTACAGGCGCCTGCGGGCCGTGATGATCAGGGCTGGTCCCGCTGGGCCTGGGATGAGGGGGCGGATCTCCTCCTCGGTACGAGCGTCGTCCAGGACGACCAGCAGCTTCAGGCCCGTTGTCCGGGCTCGCCACAACGCCGCGCGTTCGCTGGGTGAAGGCGGCGGTGGAACTCCGATTGCGCGCAACAGCTCTGCCAGCGGGTCCGGGGACGCCGACAGGTCCACGAACAGGCGGCCGTCCGGGTAGGACTGGGACACCTCGTGCGCCGCGTGGACCGCCAACGTTGTCTTGCCGATCGCAGCCAGGCCTTCGATGCCGAGGACCGGGACCGAAGACGACGGCTTCAGGCTTGAGACCAGCGTCGCCAGCTCGGTGGCGCGGCCGGTGAACTCCGGGAGTTGCGGGGGTAGCTGGGAAGGGCCCGTCGATACCGGGGTCAGCGTCGGGTCCGCTGCCAGGATGCGGCGCTGCATCTCCTTCAGCTCCGGGCCCGGGTACAGGCCCAGTTCGGACTCCAGGAGCTGCTGCGTGCGTGTGAACACCGCGAGCGCCTCCGCCTGGCGGCCTGAGCGGTACAGCGCCAGCATCTGCAGCTCGCGGGGGCGCTCGCGCAACGGCTGCTCGGCGATCAGGTCGGCCAGGTCCACCGCCGCCTCCGCGGGCCTGCCTTCCGCGATGTCGGCCGCCGCCAGGGCTTCGCGGGCGGTCAGGCGCAGCTCGGCCAGGCGCACGCGCTCCGCCTCTGCGTAGGCGCCGTTCAGGCCGGACAGCGGGGTGCCGCGCCACAACGCCAGTGCCTCGCGCAGAACCGCCGCCGGCGCGCCGGAGCGGGCCGAGGACAGGAGGCGCTGGAACTCCGTCAGGTCCAGGGCCGGGGCGCTCAGCGCGTAGCCGCCGGCCGACGACTCGATCGGGACGCCCGCGTGGCGCAGGCGGGAGACGTAGGAGCGGACCATGCCGAGCGCGGCTCTGGGCTCGGCGCCGCTCCAGAGGGCCGAGACCAGCTGGGACGGGGTCAGCGGGGTGCCGCCTTGCAGGAGCAGCACCGCCAGCGCGGCCCGCTGCTGGGGTGGGCCCAGCTCGACCTCGACGTCGTCGCGCCACGCTCGGACCGGGCCCAGCAGCTCGTACCGCATCACGCCGGGTGAACCCGTGGCGACGGACCGGTATTCCCGTCACGCCGCGCGCGACGACGCCCGCAGGGCCGGGACCACCTCCGCGCCCAGCAGGTCGATCTGGTCCAGCGCCGCCTCGTGGGGCAGGCCCATGCCGTCGACGTTGAACAGCTGCCTTCGGTAGTCGCCGAAGTCCTCGCGGAACCGCATGGTCCGGTCGATGACCTGCTGCGGGCTGCCCACGGCCAACGGCGTCTGCGCCATCGTCTCCTCGAGCGACGGGCCGTGGCCGTAGATCGGCGAATTGTCGAAGTACGGGCGGAACTCCGCGATCGCGTCCTGGGAGCGGCGGCGCATGAACACCTGGCCGCCGAGGCCGACGATCGCCTGCTCGGCCGGGCCGTGGCCGTGGTGCTCGAAGCGCTCCCGGTAGAAGGCGACCATGCGGCGGGTGTGGTCGACCGGCCAGAAGATGTTGTTGTGGAAGAAGCCGTCGCCGTAGTACGCCGCCTGCTCGGCGATCTGGGGGCTGCGGATCGACCCGTGCCAGACGAACGGCGGCGTCCCGCCGAGCGGCCGGGGCGTCGACGTGAAGCCCTGCAACGGCGTCCGGAACCGCCCGGACCAGTCCACGACCTCCTCGCGCCACAGCCGCCGCAGCAGCGCGTAGTTCTCCACGGCCAGCGCGATGCCGTCGCGGATGTCCTTGCCGAACCACGGGTACACCGGGCCGGTGTTGCCGCGGCCAAGCATCAGGTCGAGGCGGCCGTCGGCGAGGTGCTGCAGCGTCGCGTAGTCCTCGGCGATCTTGACCGGGTCGTTCGTGGTGATCAGCGTCGTCGACGTCGACAGCGTGATCCGGCTCGTGCGCGCCGCGATGAACCCGAGCAGGGTGGTCGGCGACGACGGCACGAACGGCGGGTTGTGGTGCTCCCCCGTGGCGTAGACGTCGAGGCCGGCCTCCTCGGCGCGGACGGCCAGCTCGACCATCCGCTTGATCCGCTCGTGCTCGGTGGGCGCGCGGCCGGTTCCGGGGTCGGGCGCGATGTCGCCGACCCCGAAGATCCCGAACTCCATCACAGCTCTCCGAACGCTTCGCGGTGGTCGGCGAGCCAGCCGGCGAAGTCCTGCAGCCGCGGGTTCAGCCGCCGCACCGCCTCGGGGTCGCGCGCGCCGGCGAAGACGTTTTCGTGCTCGGCGTAGTAGAAGAACATGTTCGCGAGGTCGTCGGCGCCGGGAGCGCCCGAAGCACGCAGGTCTTCGACGGCCATCGGCCGGTAGGCGACGTCGGTGCCGAGCTGCTTCGCGAACGCCGCCGCGTACTCCTCGCCGGTCAGGTTCTCGCCGGAGATGCTGATCGTCTGCCCCGCGAGTTCCGGCCCGGCGGCGAAGACCCCGAACGCGGTCCGCCCGATGTCCTCGGCCGCGATGCCCGGCAGCCGGCCGGCGGCCATCGGCAGGTGCAGCGCGAGGACGCCGTCGGCGTCGCGGACCGGGCGGAAGAAGTCCGTGAAGGCCTCGAAGTAGAACGTCGTCGAGAGGAACGTCGTGGGCACGCCCGCTTCGGCGAAGAACGTCTCGGCCTCGGCCTTGCTGTCGAAGTGCGGGACCTTGTAGCGCCCGTGCAGCGTCGGCGCGCGGTCGTCGTCGCGCAGGTGGAGGCGGGTGTCGGGCAGGGTCGACCAGATCACGTGCCGCAGCCCGGCCGCCTTGGCGGCGCCGGCCATCGCGCGGGCCTGCCGCTGTTCGCGCTCCACGGAGTTGTACTCCCAGAACGCGGTGACGAGATAAGCGCCGTACGCGCCTTCGAATGCCTTCGTCAGGCTCGCTTCGTCGTCGAGGTCGGCGGCGACGACTTCGGCGCCGCGCGCGGCGAGGGCC